>JAQVMQ010000059.1 GCA_028703535.1 Candidatus Omnitrophota bacterium
CATAGTACAGCTTATATGTATTTTACCTTTGGCTCATTCGATTGAGATGGGCTTTTCCGCCCGACGGATATTTGATCTCGCGGGCCCATTGAGTCTTTTTCTCTACAGCTTGAGGAATTTGTTGATAGAGTTTTTCTCGTTCCCATGTGATATCTTCTTTTCGGATATAAGTTATCTGGTTTTACACAAAGTAAGTATTTACGGTAATATACTTTTAACAGTGTTTTTTTTATATCCGGCAGTAATTATTTTTCGTATTTTCAGGAAGAAAGAGGCGGGGGATATATTTCTTATATCAATTTATTTTTCTGCCCTTACGTTCTTATTTATAGTTATATACTCACGGAATAATGTATATGCGATAACACAGCCGCGATACTTGTATTTCCCTGCTGGCCTTATGATCATATTGTTATTCAATATTGCGGACGAACTATTAACGTTATTAAAAAATAAAAGAATATTTCTTTATCCCTTTATGATTGTGCTGGCCGGATGCTTTTTGTTTTCTATTATATCCAACGCATTTAAGATAAATTCTACTGCAAATGAGGTGTCTTATATTATGCGGCCTGTCGCAATCGCTTTTGATAATATTAAGGATTTTTTAATGGTTTCCGAAGAGAAGAGCCTGAACCTTTTTGTTGAAAATTTTGATTTAACGCGCGGTGATAAGTTGTTTCTCGGCACTCAATTAGCTGTTGGTGTGTATGGCGGTAACGATATTAATGTTACACGTGATTATTACGATGCGCAATATATCCTGACGCCGGCGGGTATAGTTAAAAATAAAGATTATGCGTATCTTGGCGGAAGTGATTTTACTATGGAATTTGATGTACAGTTCAGAGATTTAGAGAACGGTGATTCCAAGGTCTTATTTAAAAGTAAAAACAGCGCGATTCTTGTGTCGAAATTAAATGATGTCGATATTCTGACTTTTGCCGGACGGGGGCCTTCAGGCGCCGAAGAGTTTATTGTATCGCAGGGATTGACCCCGAGCTGGTTTAAAGAAACCAGACATTACCATATAGTGATACAACGTGAAGACGACCATGTCGCGCTCATCGTTGATGGTATATTTATTGACCGTTGGCCGTTGAAAGATATTGAGTTTTCGTTTAAAGACGCAGACGTCCCGTTTAATAAACGGCCGTATTATCTGGAGCGTAATGACCTTTATATAGCGATAGAAAATTTTTATGCATCATTCGGAAAAAAGATTTATGACCTTTCTGGTTTTAAGACCGGCAGTAAAACACCTTATACTTCGGGAGTAAAAGCGTTAGGGAGTGTAATCGAAAACTTTTTTGACGTTTCGGCCATGCATCTTACTAATAATCAGAAAATAGAACTTGTCCTTACCGAATATGATGTATCGGAGATAAAGTCTTTTTTAAATGTGTATAATAATTAGTATTGTGTTGGCAGAGTAAAATATATAAAATAAATATTATGAGATTTTTGGAACTGGATATAAGTGATATATGATTAATGAATTGCGTTTTTTGGATATAACTATTCTTAAAATTATCAATAAACCGGGTATAAATAATTATCTGGATTATTTTTCGAGTGTTTTGAATCTTATTGTCCCCTGCGCTATAGTTATATTTATAGGCACACTTTTTTTTATATCCAGAAAGAAGAAAGATAAATTTATCGGACTGTTGCTTTGCGTCTCATTGGTTGTGAGTTATTATATAAGCTATTTAATAAAACATATTATTCAGCGTCCAAGGCCTGATGGTTTTGCATGGCTTACGGTCAGGATAGTTGAGAACGGTTTTTCTTTTCCGAGTACGCATACTACTGTGGCCTTTACATTCGCGGTCGTATTGAATTATATTTTTCCCAAATATAAGGTTTTTTATTATATTATTGCATTGCTTATAGGGTTATCGAGACTTTATGACGGAGTGCATTATCCGTTAGATGTTATCGCGGGAATACTACTGGGTGTTTTTATAGGTATGACATTATGTATTGTTGCACGGAGAGTATATAACAAGTATCCCAGATTGAGAGATGTTTAAATGGATATATTCAAAGTTATAAATACGCGGCATAGTTACAGAGGTGAATTTACGGACGAGCCTGTCGGCAGAGCTGATTTGGTAAAGATAGTTAATGCGGGTATCTGCGCTCCGTCGGGCAAAAACTGCCAGACAACTGAGTTTGTTATAGTTGACGATAGAGAAAAACTACAGAGTATAGGCAGTATGCATACTATGCCTGCTATGCGTACGGCGAAAGCTATGATTCTATGTATTATCCCTTATAAACCCGAGGCTGTTTATGAAGGACATTCTTTTGCTGTTGAGGACTGTAGTGCGGCAGTTGAGAATATGTTTCTTGCCATAACTGCGTTGGGTTATGCCAGTGTATGGATCGACGGCTGGCTTAGGGTATGTGATAGGGCAAGGATGATAGGCGATATTATCGGGTTGTGTGCGGATAAGAAAGTAAGAGTCTTGTTGCCTATTGGGGTACCTAGCGATAAAATAACGCAAGCTGAGAAAAAACCATTTATTGAAAGATGCTGGTTTAATATGTATAGGAGCGAACCTTAATAAAAGAATATGATGAACCCTGAAAGTATTATCAGAAAACAAAAAGATTTTTTTAAAAGCAATACTGCGCGTCCGGTAGCGTTAAGGATAAAACAGCTAAAACTGCTTAAGCAATTGATCAAAGTTTATGAAGAACGTTTATTAACCGCATTGTCCCAAGACTTCTACAGACCGCGTATGGAGGTGTTATTAAGTGAAATATCTATATGTTATGACGAGATAGATTTTTTCTTAAATAATTTAAAAAAGTGGACTGAAGCTAAACGGGTTAGTGGACCGATGATAAGCCCCGGTTCAAAGGGATATATTTCTCCTGAACCTTACGGTGTTGTTTTAATCATTGCGCCATGGAATTATCCGTTTCAATTAGCGATTTATCCGCTTATAGGCGCATTAGCCGCGGGTAATTGTGTTGTTATCAAACCGTCGGAATATACACATTTCCTTTCAGAGATATTAGCCGAAATGATAAATGATAATTTTGATAACGGGTTATGTTATGTTTATGAGGGAGGCGCCGATGATGCTAAAGAATTATTAGAACAGCAATGGGATTATATATTTTACACAGGCTCATCAAGAGTGGGCAAATATGTCATGAACAAAGCTGCACAGAACCTTACCCCTGTGACACTTGAGCTTGGCGGTAAATGCCCGTGTATAGTCGACAGTAATATTAACATAAAACAAACCGCTAAACGCATTATGTGGGGTAAGTTGGTCAATGCCGGACAGGCGTGTATCTCGCCGGATTATTTATTAGTGAAAAAAGAAATTAAAGATGCGTTACTCGGTGAGTTGAAGAACAGTGTTGAACAGCTCTATGGAACCAATATTTATGAGAATAATGATTATTGCCGTTTAATAAATAAGGCGGCTGTTGAAAGATTAAAAGAATACCTAAAATGCGGAAAAGTATTTTTCGGAGGTGATGTAAAAGCGGATGAATGTTATTTTTCGCCTACTATTATGACCGATATTGATATGGATTCAGCTATCATGCAGGATGAGATCTTTGGGCCTATACTGCCGGTAATAGAATATTCCGATATTTCAGACGCTGTAGATATGATGAACAGTCGGCCTAAACCTTTGGCATTGTATGTTTTTTCGAAAAATAAAGATATTGTAAAGACTATAGTTTCCAGGACATCTTCCGGCGGTGTTTGCATTAATGATACGATTGTCCATGTAATCTCGCCTAACATGCCGTTTGGCGGTGTCGGGGCAAGCGGTATGGGCGCGTACAGGGGCAAAAAAACGTTTGATACGTTTACTCATTATAAAAGTATACTTAAACAAATAACTTTATTTGATCTACCGTTCAGGTATCCGCCATACACTAAGATCGGTGAAAAAATCGCACGATTTATTAAAAGACAATAAATTAGCTATTAACTTTTCCGCCAAAGGCGGACCCGCCTAAATAAAATAATGGTGTGGCGGGTAGCCAGAGTTGAACTATCAGCAATTGTGAATTTAATTTTAAGATATAGGAGTAAAGAATCACTTATTTTTTAAATAAACATAATATAAGAGCTAATAGCTGACAGCTATCTGCTATTGTTAAAATCAGTCTTCGTGATATAATAGCGCGATTATTGCTTGTTTTTTCAATATAATAATATTATTAGGGAGGAGAGTCTATGGAATTTACTCATGAAGTAGAAAAAATGGTTTGTATTAATAAAGGTCCCAGGACCAACGGCCCGGCGCCTATCCCGCAGGAAGGTAAATGGGTACAGGCAAAAGAAGTAAAAGATATTTCGGCTTTATCGCATGGTGTAGGCTGGTGTGCGCCTCAGCAGGGTGCGTGTAAGCTTACTTTGAATGTTAAAGCAGGTATAATAGAGGAAGCGTTGATTGAAACGCTTGGATGTACGGGTATGACCCATTCAGCCGCCATGGCATCTGAAATATTACCGGGCAAGACTATTCTGGAAGCGCTGAATACGGATCTGGTGTGTGATGCGATTAATACGGCGATGCGTGAGATTTTTTTACAACTTGTATACGGGCGTTCACAAACTGCGTTTTCCGAGAATGGGCTTCCTGTAGGTGCAGGGTTAGAAGATCTGGGTAAAGGCTTGTGCAGTGTTACCGGTACAATGTACGGCACTAATAGTAAAGGCGCAAGATATCTTGAAGCTGCTGAAGGGTATATTACTAAACTCGGGTTGGACGAAGATAATGAGATAATCGGCTATGAATTTATCAAGATGGGCGTTATGATGGAACTTATCAGAAAAGGAACGTCAGCCGATGAAGCGTTAAAAAAATGTACAGGGACTTACGGACGTTATAAAGATGCGGTTAAATATATTGATCCGCGTGATGAATAAGCAGCTTTTAAAAATAAAGTTTTTCTGTAAAAAAGGAGAAAATAAATGGTTAATTTTGAAGGATATAGCAGACGTATAGCGCAGGTAAATAAATTTTTGGAAGATTCCGGCATAGAGTCATTAAAGGAAGCAAAAAAGATTTGTGAGGATATTGGTATTGATGTTCATAAAATAGTCAAGGATGTCCAACCTATTGCTTTTGAAAATGCGTGTTGGGCGTACACGACAGGAGCAGCTGTTGCCATTAAACGCGGCATAAAGAAAGCTGTTAATGTTGCTGTGGTGTTAGGTGAAGGGCTGCAGGCGTTTTGTATACCCGGTTCGGTTGCTGACGAACGAAAAGTGGGGCTTGGCCATGGTAATCTCGCATCTATGCTTTTAATGGAAGAGACTAAATGTTTTGCGTTCGTTGCTGGACATGAGTCGTTTGCTGCTGCTGAGGGAGCTATCGGTTTAGCGCGGTCGGCAAATAAAGCGCGTAAAGAACCGTTACGCGTTATACTTAACGGATTAGGCAAAGATGCCGCGCATATCATCTCGCGTATTAATGGGTTCACGCATGTACAGACAAAATTTGATTATAGTACAGGTAGGCTTGATGTTGTTTGGGAGAAAGCATATTCCAAAGGTGAACGGGCCAAAGTCAAATGTTATGGAGCTGATGATGTAAGAGAAGGTGTGGCAATATTGCATCATGAAAGAGTTGATGTTTCTATCACAGGTAACTCAACTAACCCTACACGTTTCCAGCATCCGGTTGTTGGTACTTATAAAAAAGAGTGTTTTCAGCAGGGTAAGAAATATTTTTCTGTCGCTTCAGGCGGAGGAACAGGCCGTACACTTCATCCTGATAATATGGCAGCAGGCCCTGCTTCTTACGGTATGACAGATACCATGGGCAGAATGCATTCCGATGCGCAGTTTGCAGGGTCATCATCTGTTCCCGCGCATGTTGAGATGATGGGGCTTATAGGTATGGGTAATAACCCGATGGTCGGTGCATCAGTTGCAGTTGCGGTTGCAGTTGAGGAAGCAAGTAAGTAAGAGTGACGAAAGTATATGGATAATACTTTATTGTATTTTGTCAGGCATGGACAAACTGTCTGGAATAAAGAAAAGCGCTGGCAGGGCTGGCAGGATTCGCCGCTTACGACTGAGGGTGTAGCGCAGACGAAGGCTATAGCGCAGCGTCTTAAAGATGAAAAATTTGATTTGTTTTTGACAAGCCCGTTAGGCCGTGCCGTTATTACAGCCGGCGGAATAAATAAATTTCTTAATATAGATGTTACCGTTTGCGATGAGCTTAAAGAGATCAACCTTGGCGATCTTGAAGGACATCCTGAGATGTATATGCGTGATAAGTTTCCTGATGAGTTTTTGAAATTCTGGAATCAGCCGGATAAGTTTTTACATCCGTCAGCTGAGACATTTACCGAAGTAAGAGATAGAGTTATGCCGTTTGTTAAAGATCTTTACGGCAAATATAAAAAAGTATTAATAGTTACACATACGACAGTTATTAAACATATTATTGTTTATTATCTCAAACGTAATATTGATACTTTCTGGGGCGAGCCCGTTATTTTGCCGTGTAGTTTGACTGTATGTAATATGTCAGGCAGAGAAAAAGCCGGGTTTGATATTATAGGGGATATATCACATTACGGAGATATGAATAGAGTAAAGGATGTTAAGTATTAATAAACTTAATATTTTCATAGGGCTACTTTCATTTTTTTCAGGGCTGGTCTTTTCTAATAATGTCTATGCTCTGGATAATCAGAAAGTTTG
>JAQVMQ010000017.1 GCA_028703535.1 Candidatus Omnitrophota bacterium
CGGGAGGATCTCCGCCCGTTAAAAGATAGAGAAAGATGCCAAAACAAAGAAATACAAATAAACGATATTGGCAAAAGCCTGAGATGATACAAATAAAACTCAACCCTGAACAGGCAGTGTTGAGTTGCTGTGATAACATTGAAAGAGGTTTTTTTACAACTTCTTCTTTGCAGCAGTGTGGGACAAAAGCAGTAAATCTACTTTTGAAATTGTGTAGATTCACATCACCGATTGCGGAATCTGTGACTAGCTAGTTTTTTTGATTTAAAATAAAACCAAGAGAATATTGTGAATGATCAATTTGATATATGTGTAAAAAGGGAAAAAGGGGACAGCGCCCTTTTTTAAAAGGATAAAAGATAAATAAAAAAGATGAAAAAGAAAATAATTAATAAAAATAAGTAATGCGGATCTCTATGATAGAGATATAATTGTCTTGATGAAAAACAAAAATAAAAAGTGGATTAAGCCGGAGATGGCAAGAATAAAACTCAACCCTGAACAAGCAGTGCTAAGTTGTTGCGATAATGTGTCTCGCCTAATAATGAAATCTTGGGCAGGGTGTATGGTTATGACCTGTGCAGGATCGCCGAGTGGCGATTATTCTCCTAGCAGTTAGTTTTTTCAATTAGCCGCCCTTTTGCTTAATAAAGAGTTTTGTATAGTAAAATAAGAGTCAACAATAAAATAAATCTTTCATTTTTTATTTTACAACGTATTGTTTATGATAAAATAATCCCATGAAGAAGACAGGGAACCACAATATAAATATTAGTCGGTCCCGAGAGCGAAGCGTATCGGGAAAGACAACTAAGTGCAAATGGCAAAAACTAGAAATATCAAAAATCAAACTTAACCCTGAACAGGCGGCATTAAGTTGTTGTAATGCCTTGGATCGAGGTGCTCAGTGGACAACAACTACGACACAATGTAGAGCGGATGAAAGTGGATGCGAGTATGCTGGGTTTTCATCTTCAAGCTAATCTTGTTGGTATTTGTTTTTAGAGTTTATAGATTAATTAAATAACTACTTTGAATAGGAAAACTTTTTATTTTGCAACATGTTGTTTGTGATTAAATGTTTTTTTCATGTTAAAATAACTTTATGAAAAAGCAAGCAAATAAGAAACAAAAATGGTCAAAGTTTATAATAACAAAAATAAAGCTCAACCCTGAACAAGCAGTATTGAGTTGTTGTGATACGAGCGTGCGTGCGAATGGGCTTAAGGTTGGGACGATAGTTGTCAATAATTGTTTGGAGTGGTGTGGAACAGCCGAGGACAGAGCATCAAGCTAGTCCTGGGGAAAATGGGATAGAGGTACTAGCTCACTAATTCGGTAACCCTTTTCAAGAAAAACTTGACGGTACTAGGGGGGGGGATTAGAATACAGGTAAGTAGAGAAAGTAAATAAAGTATTAGACATAAAGACACTTAGCGGTCACGCTCAGTGTCTTTGAAAATAAGTGAGAAACTGAATAAAGGACATTTTAAATAAGATGCTTCGAGGCCATTCTCAGCATCATAAAAAATCAAAGTAAAACTATATAGGCGTCATTTTTTATGAAAACATCAAGTAAGTGTGTGCCGTGTTTTTTTTCGCAGGTCGAAAAAGTTGCACAGGCTGTTAGGATCTCTGAAAAAAATCAACAGAAAATCTGTAAAATACTGGCTAGAGAATTAGATAAATATGATTTTTCACAACCGCCGGTAACTTTCGGCAGGGTTATTTATAAAACTATCTCGAGAGTTACAGGGATAAACGATTTATATTTTAAAGATAAACGCAGGATAGAAAAGTATCTTTTGAGTTCTTCAAATGAGCTCGTTAAATTAATACAAAAAGATGAAGATCCTTTCCATAGATCGGCTAAGCTTTGTTGTGCGGCTAACGCGATAGATTTTGGTGCTGGATATGTGCCGGATATAAAAAAGATAGTTAAGAACCTTGAAACAGAAGTTTTAGAAGTCGATCATTTTTTTGAGTTTAAAAAACAGATTAAAAAAGCTAAGACGGTTCTTTTTTTAGGGGATAATTGCGGTGAGATATTTTTCGATAGATTTTTTATTGAACAAATAAAAAAATATAATGGTGCCATAAAAATTTTATATGCTGTCAGGCCTAAGCCTATGATAAATGATGCTTTATATGAGGATGCAGTCAATGTCGGGATAGACAAATTTGCCAAAATAATCTCATCAGGATGTGATTATCCTGGGGTCATCTTGGAAAAGACGTCACGAGCCTTTAAAGCTAAATATAGGACAGCTGACATTATTGTAAGTAAGGGGCAGGGGAATTTTGAGTCTTATTTTGATAGCAAAAAGGCTGTTTTCTATATATTTAAAGCCAAATGTTCAGCTGTTAGTTGTTTTTTAAAACTGCCGGTCGATAGTTTATTATTTCTTTATAACAAAAAAATGATATAATACGTCGATGGAAGATTTGCCTGCCCGAAAATGTTTTAAATTATTTTACAATAAGGTCATCGGATGCTGTCCGGAGTAGTTATCTTTATTATTTTTTTGGTTTTGTCGGCCTTTTTCTCTGCGTCTGAAACTGCGTTGTTTTCATTAGGGACGCATAGACTTAGACGAATTAAGGAAAGGGATAGGCGTGCCAAAACTGTTGATTTTTTGCTTAAGAGGCCGACACAGCTTTTATCTACAATAGTTTTTGGTAATATGCTTGTTAATATAGGGTTATCCTCGATCTCAACCGCCTTGTTTGTTTCGACTTTTGGGCCGGATGGATTGATTTTTTCTATTCTGGTAAGCGGTATTCTAATATTATTTTTTGGTGAGATATTACCGAAAACACTTGCTATTTATTCGTCTGAAAAATTATCTTTGCTATTGGCGCCTGTTATTTCGTGGTTTATGCAGGCTGTAAATCCTATTGTGCTTGTAATAGAAAAAGTTGTTACGTTTTTGTCGTTGCATGTCGCATCCAGAGTTACACATAAAGATATCGGGGAAGAAGAGCTTAAGACTGCTATTTTGCTCGGCTTTAAAGACGGACAGATAAGCCGGCAGGAAGAGCGGATGATCAGCAAAGTACTTGATTTTAAAGATACGTGGGCAAGTGAAATATTGACAGCCAGAGTTGATGTTGCCGCTATAGATATGAAGATGGGACAGGATGAGGTTGCCGGATATCTAAAGGAAAAGTGCCATTCTAAATTTCCTGTTTTTGAGAATAATATTGATAATATTATCGGCGTGCTTTATGCAAAAGATGTTTTTTTTAACCAGGATAGATCATATAAAGAGTTATTAAGAGAGCCGATATTCATTCCTGAGAGTAAACGGTTAGATGACCTTCTTAAGTTATTTTTGGAGAAAAAAACCCGGATGGCAATAGTTGTTGATGAGTATGGCGGGACACAGGGGATAGTAACGCTTGAAGATGTGCAGGAAGAGATATTTGGTGAACTTTATGATGAATATGAAGATAAAAAAGAGTTGGTCGAGGTTGTCGGTAAAGGGCAATATCGTATATATGCTAAAGAAGCAGTGAAAACGGTTAATATGGAATTGGGGATAAAACTGCCCGAAGATGAAGATACGTTAGCCGGTTTTATTTTAAGCAGAATGGAGAAGATCCCTAAAGCAGGTGAAAAGATGGTTTATGAAGGTGGAAATGAAAAGATAACTATAGTTATAGAGCGTGTTACTAAACGAAAGATAATAAGCGTTAAGGTTATTGTATGATATATTTTTATTTGCTCGGATGTCTATTTTTTATTATCACTCACGCGTTTTTTGCGGCAAGTGAGATAAGTTATGTTTCGTCTAATATTATCAGGTTGAGGCATAAAGAAAAAAGGGGTGATAAAAACGCCGCGCTTGCATATAAGCTGTTAAGCCGGCCCGAAAGGTTTTTAGCCACTACTTTGGTAGGAACGAATATTTCCGTTGTTATTAGTACGGCATTTTTAACATTTATTATTATGAAACTGAAAATAAGTAATGAAAGTTTAGTCACGACTTTAATATTTACACCGTTTGTGGTTATTTTCGGAGAACTTATACCTAAAAATTTCGGTAGATTTTATAAAGAAAGATTCAGCTGTTATACGGCTAAAATTTCAAAATTTTTTGAAATACTTTTTCTTCCGGTGGTTATTTTTATCGAATGTTTAACGAAATTTATTGTTAAAACTTTTATGGGTAAGGCAAAGTTTAGGTCACCGTTTGTTACAAAAGAAGAAATAAAATCACTTGTAAGAGAGATAGCAAAAGACGGCGGCATTGATCGGGGTGAGACAGAGGCGATAGAAGAGGTTTTTGAATTTAAGCAGGATAGGGTTAAAGATATTGCCGCACCGCTTAAGAAGGTTGTTGGGATAGACTATACTGATAGTTCGCAGCGCATTATGATTGCCTTAAGAGAGGGCGGGTTTACAAGATACCCGGTTTTTAAAAATAAAGAGATCGTGGGATATATTAATATTTATGATGTTTTTTATCACGAGACTCTTCAATGGCAGGATTTGGTCAGACCGATAACTAAAGTTGGTATAAATCAGAAAGCGCAGGAGATATTTACTTTACTTAAAAAGAAAAAAGAAAGTATGGCGCTTGTGTTTAAAGGCAAAAAGGCTTTTGGGATAGTTACTATCCAGGATTTGATGCGAGAAATCACAGAATCTATTGTGAAATAATACATTTTAGTTTTAGAAACAAGAGATACTCTGGGCTAGGCTTTATAATGAGTAAGTTTGAAGAATAAGGATACAAAAAGCATAGAAGATCGAGTGTTTATGATAAATAATCGATTGAAATCGCGCGCAGGCCTGTTGTTACTTTACATTTTGAGTGTTGCTGGAAATGTAAAGTTAAAAGCGAGAGTGACAGGATTAACAAAAAATGATTTCCCGCCACAATAATAAATTTTATTTAGGCGGATTCGCCGAGGCGAAAAGATGAAAAAGAAAATAATTAATAAAAATAAGTAATGCGAATGTTTCTAATAGAGATATAATTGTTTTGATGAAGAACAAAAATAAAAAGTGTAGAAAACTCAAATGGCTAAAGCCGGAAATTTTTAAAATAAAACTCAACCCTGAGCAAGCGGTATTAAGTTGTTGCGATGTAACTGTTAGGGCGGGACTAGATGGTACTAGATTCCAATGTTTTTTAACTTGCGCTGTGACAGCTCCTTCAGCCAGTGCCGTATCAAGTTAAGGTTTTGAATCATCAATAATTGAATTCTGGTGAGTAAAAAGATGTAAAAGATAAAAGCCATGGTTTATTAACGGCAATAGTAAAATTTTACTATTGCTAAGAAATTGTTGCGATTGTATAATGCTTTTCAATATATAAAATAATATGAATATCAAACAAATATTGTCTTTTCAGAAAAAAGAGAATTCTTCTAAAACTGCATTGGTTTTTGGCGATAAAGATGTTTCGTTTAAAGAGTTGGCTCGAAAATCGTTTAGTGTTTCTGATTTCTTGATTTCGCAAGGAGCGGTTACAGGAGATAAAATAGCTTTGTTTATGCCTAACATTCCCGAATCGGTTTATGTTCAGTTAGGTATTTTTTCTTTAAACCTTGTTCTCGTCCCGTTTGATTTTATGCTTACGCAGGAAGAGATTATACATCTGATCAATCATAGCGAAAGCAGATTTTTATTCGTTTCGCTAAAGAATGGGATCGATATAGAGGTTATACAAGAGGCTTGTCCTTGTTTGACGAAAATAGTAGTTACAGAGGAACTAAATGGATATGACAATATTGTTGATATTGTTCAGATGGAATCAGACGAAGATTTTAAAGCAGAACATAAAGACAGCAATCTGGCTGCTATATTTTATACGTCGGGTTCTACGGGTATGCCGAAAGGTGTAATGTTAAGCTATGCGCATTTAGATAATCCGGTAAAAACTATAGGCGCAAAAACAGATGTTACTGGAAAAGATGTTTTTCTTTGCGGTGGTGTGCCGTTTTCACATCTTGGCGGGTTGGATTATATTTTACTTATGGTTCATTTTGGAACGACACTTGTTTTATTGGAGAGGTTCCATCCGTTGGAATTTATAAGGGCATGCCAGGATAATAAAGTAACTATTTTTTGTATAGTACCGGCTATGTATGTTGCTATATTGATGCTTAAGGTCTATGATAAATTTGATTTGTCGGCTTTGCGTTATGCGGTTGTTTTTGGGGCGCCGTCGTCTCCGAGGCTTTTGGATAAGTTCAGGCAAGCGTATCCTAACGCTAAACTTTTAAATGGATGGGGTATGACGGAAACGGCTGCGCCGAATACGTATTCGCCGGAGGATGTTAAAAAGATAAATAGTATCGGTAAATTCGGATATGGTATGGCGGCAAAACTTGTTGATGAGAACGGTATGGCTGTGGCAGGCAATCTTTCGGGTGAATTATTTGTAAAGGGTGATGCGGTTATGCTCGGGTATTATAAAGATGAAAGGCTTACCAAAGAAACTATTACTGCTGATGGCTGGCTTAAAACCGGAGATATTGCCAGATGCGATGGCGATGGTAATTTTTATATTGTTGGACGTAAAAAAGATATGATAAAAGTCGCGGGTGAGATAGTTTTTGCCTATGAGATAGAAGAAGCGCTTAGAGGGCATGATGAGATAAAAGATGCGGCGGTGTTGGGGGTTGCGGATAAGCTGAGAGGAGAAGTGCCTAAAGCGTTTATAAGCTTAAAAGATGGGGCTGTTTGTGATGAAGAAGATATCAAAAATTACCTTAAAGAGAAAATAGCACATTTTAAGATGCCGCGTGAATTTGTTTTTATGGATGAGCTGCCTAAGAACCGCGTTGGGAAAATCGATAAGGTTTTTTTGGCGGGTAATAGTTAAAAGGTGAGAGTATATTGAAATAGATTTTTCAGAAAGGAAGTGCGTTATGATGAAAAGAGATATCCATCTGACTGCTAAAGATTTGCTTGAGACTTTACAGTTTAGGCAAGGTGATTTTGGTGAAATAGGAATTATCAGCGGACAAAAACACCGTGCGGAGATGTGTCTTAAACATCTTAAGAATCCTGTTAAGAATTTTACGTTCTTGGGATATACTTTTTGGACAGGGGATTATAAAGGTAAAAAGATCACAGTAGGTAATGGCGGTTTTTATGCGCCGGATTCGGCTTTTGTTACTGAATTGCTTTGTGCCGGAGGGATAGATACGCTTATAAGGCTTGGGTCGTGCGGCGGGATGAAAGAGGAAATTGCGGTTGGTGATTATGTTGTGGCAACAGGCTCTGTGAGAGGGGACGGCGCAACGGGATATTATGTCGATGATGATTTTTTACCTAAAGTTGATGATCAAATAACTAAAGTTATAGTTGATAAATTTAAGGGTAAGGGTGTTGTGCATCAGGGGAAAATATGGTCAACAGACGCAATGTTTAAAGAAACTAAGGAGATAGTTAATAAGTATATTGATAAGGGCGCAATAGCCGTTGATATGGTGACGTCACCGTTTATTGTTGTCTCAAATGTTTATAATAAAAAGGTAGCGGCTGTTATGGCGGTTTCGGACAATCTCATTACCGGGCAAATAGGGTTTGCCGATTATAAATTTTTTCAGGCTGAGCTTCAGATGACAGAGCTTGCGTTTGAGGTAGTTGATAGTTTTATATAGTCGTGGGTTGCCGTCATTGATAATGTTTGGCTTTGGGTAGACGTAAGATAATGAGTCTTTTATACAGTTTTTTAAGATCCGGATAAGCCGTATAGCTTAAGGATTATATCTATAAATTTTGGCTAAAAGCCAGTAAAATGAGGTCTAAAATATGGGAATAAAATGGGATGCCGATGCTTTAGAGATATTTAATAAGGTTATATCTTCTTTGCCGCAGTTTCATCGCAGTATAGCTGAAAGATTGGTTAAACAGAGAGCTCAAGAAAGAGCAAATAAGGAAAATAAGGTTGTTACGCGTGATATTTTAGTAAGTACTTTTTTTGAAGAAGTGCCGCCGGCGTTTAAGGAAATGATGAAGCGGCTTTTTGATAAGTTTAAAATTGATTATTAGGCATATAAAGGAGAACGAATATGAAGATAGCAGTTGTAGGTGCCGGAGCTATAGGATGTGTTATAGCAGCCAAACTTAAACAGTGCGGAAATGATGTTTTTCTTGTCGGTAAGGAAAAACATCTTCCTGCGATAAAAGAAAATGGGTTGTCTGTGAATGGTGTTTGCGGGAAGATAGAGCAAAAAATAGATATATCTTTAAATATAGATGTTCGGCCTGACCTGATAATTTTAGCAGTTAAGACGCAGAATATACGTGAAGTTATTGAACGAAATAAAGCTGCTTTTAATGATGCGCTTGTTCTTACTGTTCAAAACGGAGTCATGGCGGATAAGATAGCAGCGAAATATATCGCGAAAAAAAATATTATATCTTCTATTGTTATGTTCGGCGCAACTTCGATAAATGAGCATTCAGTTATGCTTAATTTCGACGGCGCGTTAGTTATCGGTAAGCCGGATTTGGGTGATGATGGAGAGGTTGTTGAAGATGATATGCTCACTAAAGTAAGCGAGATTATGGGGAAGGCTTTTTATATTGTTAAGGCCGGGCATATTGCCGGTATGAAGTGGCTTAAGCTTTTTGTTAATGCTAATAATTGTATACCTGCTATTTTGGGGAAGAGTATACAGGAAAGTTTTTCGGACATTGAAATATGCTATGTTAGCCTTGCTATATGGAAAGAAGGGCTGGAGATTATAGAGCATGCAGGAATTGTGCTTGATTCTTTGCCGGGTTTTGAAAAAGAAAAAATAACTAATATTTGCGATATGCCGTTGATGGAAGGCGCGCGCATATTCCAGGATATTATGAAAAGTCTTAGTAGTGAGCCGTTATACGGCTCTATTTTACAAAGTATAAAAAAAGGCAGTAAGACGGAAGTTGATTATCTTAATGGTGCGTTTTGTGATTTGGCTGATGAATTAGGATGTGACGCGCCGTTAAACAAGAAGCTGGTTGAGCTTGTTCATGAAGTTGAAGAAACCAATCAGTTCCTTTCGAGTAAGAATTTTCTGCAGGTAATTAAAGAATATGTCAGTGGATAGGAGGCAGTATGGTTAAAACGCCGTTTGCTAAATTAAAGTTAACTGTTATGGAGGTCGAAGGTGAGTGTTATCACGGGTATAAGTCAGGCGATGAGATAATTTTAGAAGATTTTACTCATCCGCCGAAATATTTTTGTTTAGGGCTTGCGCATGCGCTGTTCCCTACCATATATGCGTTGAGTTTTGGAGCCAGGTTTCCTTTTATGGATAATCAAAAATCACTTTTTGTTACGTGTCCGGATGGCGGAAAACTTACATTTAAGGCAGAGGTGCTTGATAAAGATGGCAATGTTTTGTTTGAGCCCAAAGATGTTGAGCATAAAGGGCCTAACCCTAAAGATATGGTTATGGAAGTTGTTAAAGCTAAAGGAAGATGCGCTTATAATTATAAGGTCGGTGATAAAGTCGAAGTTAAGGGGCTTAAGTGTCCTGAAGGTTTTTGCGGGGCAGCGTATCATACGGCATTCCCTGCTTTGTTCGCGTGTAATTTCGGAGCGAAATTTTTCTTTATGGAAGATCCCGATGGAGTGGATACTGTCACTTGTCCCGATGGTGGTAACATAGTTTTTAGAGTTAGTAGAAAGAATAAAGAATAAAGAAGGTAAAGGTATTCATGAAAAGAGTTGTTATTACGGGTATAGGCGTTATTTCCGGTGCGGGCGAGGACAAAAAAACTTTTTATTCTAATTTGATAGCCGGTGAATCTTCAATTGAACGTGTTGAAAATTTTGATGTCAGTTTGTTTAATTCTAAAATAGCGTCACAGGCAATTAATTTTGATCCGGATCGACATGGAGTAAAAGAATATTATCGTATGGATAGGTATGTTCAGATATCGGTTGCCGCTGCCAATCAGGCTGTTAAAGATGCCGGAGCTGAAGGCGCATTAAAAAGCAGACGTTGCGGAGTTATTTTAGCTAATGCGATATGCGGTACACGCTTTATGGAAGAAGAATTTTTGTTTGTTTCTGATTGGGGTAAAAACCCTATGGATCCGCGTAAAGGACGTCCATATCTTTATGACGCGGCTATGTTTAATTCACCAAGTGCTGAAATAGGGGGTATATATAATACTCAGGGTATAAATTGTACAGTTTCAACGGGCTGTACCGCGGGTACGGATTCACTAGGGTTTGCGTATGAATTGATAAGTGAAGGCCGGCAAGATATGATTATTGCGGGTGCGGGAGAAGCGCCTATTACGCCTGTAACATTTGCATCGTTTGATGTTGTTAATGTTTTATCGACATGTAATGATGAGCCGCATAAAGCGTCGCGTCCGTTTGATAATAAGCGGTGCGGATTTGTCTTATCTGAAGGAGCTGGGATACTTGTGCTTGAAGAATTGGAACACGCAAAAAAACGCGGTGCACATATTTATGCAGAGATTGTCGGATATGGCACAAGTTGTAATGCTTTTCATATGACAGATTTGCCGGAGGATGGTGAGCCGATGGCGCGTTGTATGAGGGATGCGATTAATAATGCAGGGATTAAACCGGGAGAAATCGATTATATAAATGCGCACGGGTCTTCGACTAAACAAAATGATGTTTTTGAAACTGCGGCATATAAAATGGTTTTTGGCGCCGGAGCGTATGATGTTCCGATAAGTTCGATAAAATCTATGATAGGTCATCCTTTGGCTGCGGCCAATGCGGTTGAAAGTGTTTTGTGTTGCATGATATATGAAAACGGGTGGCTGCCGCCTACGATCAATCAGGAAGAGCCGGACCCGAGGTGTGATCTGGATTATGTGCCGAATGTTAAGCGAAAACTTCTGCCCAGATATATATTAAAGACAAGCAGTGGTTTTTCGGGTATACATTCAGCGATTGTTTTTAAGAGGTGGGAGGAGAAATAATATGAAAGAACGTGTTGCTATAACAGGTATTGGTGCTGTTTCTCCTTGCGGGATGAAGAAAGAAACTGTTTGGGCTAATTTAAAAAAAGGCAAATCGTGTATTGATAAGATTACACGCTTTGATGCGTCGTTGTATTCGTCCAATATGGCAGGACATGTCCATGACATGGATCATTACACGCATTTATCTAGCAGATTGATAAAAAAAATAGACCTTTTCTCACATATGGCGCTTATTGCCAGCGAACAAGCTTTAAAAGACGCGGTACTTGAAACAGATAATCTGGATAAGAACAGAGTTGGTGTTTTTATGGGTAATGCGTTGGGAGGTTGGCTGTTTGCTGAAACGGAATTAAGAGATCTGTACATTGAAGGACGTGAAGGTGTTTCTCCTTATATGGCTACTGCGTGGTTTCCTGCGGCACCGCAGGGACAGGTAACAATATATTATGGATTCAAGGGATACAGTAAAACACTGGTTGTAGATAAAGCTTCTTCTGCCTTAGCCTTATGGTATGCGGCTAAGACTGTTGCGCAGGATAAGAATGATTTTGTTCTTGCGGGAGGGATGGAAGCACCTATTACGCCGTATGCTTTATTATGCGCTAATACGTGCGGAAATTTATCAAAAAACAATCTTAATTATAAAAAAGCATATAAACCCTACGATCTTTATCGTGACGGATTTGTTTTGGCTGAGGGGTCTGGTATGGTGTTGATGGAGAAAGAGCAAACAGCGAGGAAAAGAGGGGCTCATGTGTATGGTTTTTTGGCAGGGATAGGTTTTACTTCTGATGGTAGACATTATGCCAGATATGATGCTGATTGTTCTAATTTGGCTCATGCGATTGAGGACTGTTTGCGTGATGCCGGCTGGGATAAAAAAGACGTTGATTATATTTGTTTAGATGGTGAGGCAACGGTGTTGGGTGATTATCTTGAAACAGAAGCGATAAAAAAAGTTTTTGGCGAGAAGGCAAGGGACATATCTTTAAGCGCGCCTAAGAGTATGTTTGGGAATTTGCTTGGTGCACAGACAGCGATGGATCTTATTATGACATTGCTTATGGTAAAAGAAAAAACTGTTTTACCGACAATAAATTATGAAGTTTCGGATTCATTATGCGATTTAGACTATACGCCGAATAAAGCTGTTGAAAGGGAAATAAATAAAGCGCTTATTATTGCGCGTGGACGTGGCGGTATGAATATTATTTTAGCTGTAGAGAAGTAATTTTAATTAGGACATCTCGCTAGCGAGCTTGATGTTCTTAAAAATAGGGGCGAAACCCAATATCGGTATTTTTAATAAGGAGGGGTTATATGAAAGATGAAATTTTAAAAGTTATATGTGAGACTTTGGATGTTAGAAAAGAAGAGCTAAGACCGAATAAAAGCTTGTACGAATCTATAGGTGTTGATTCTACTGAGATGGTTGAACTTGTTGTTTCTTTAAAGAAAGCTTTTGCTATTGAAGTTGAATCAAACGAAATAACTAAGAACTCTACTTGTGAGGATATAGTGGCTCTTATTGAAAGTAAAAAAAACTAGTATGGAAATAATAGACCTTAGCCTGCCTATAGATGATGAAGCGTTTGAGGTTCATGATCTCAGGATAGACCGAACGTTACATAAAGAAGGGATAGAGAAACTTAATAGAGTTATTATGACCCGTACAAAAGAGGGTGCTGAAAAATATGCTGACGGCAAAAGGATAATACACAAAGAAGATTTGCCCGATGAAGAGTTTTTATCACTTGAAATGGTTTATTCGTCCGTTCATAGTGGCACACATTTAGATTATACCTATCATTATGGCAGTAAATCTGAGGGGAAGCCGTCGAAAACGACAGAACAGATTCCTTTAGAATGGTGTTACGGCAGCGGTGTAAAAATAGATTTAACATACAAAAATTCGGAAGAAATCGTTACGGATAAAGATATTATAAAAGGATTAGATAGGATAAAGCACGAGTTAAAACCTTTTGACATAGTGTTTTTATATACAGCCAGTGATGTAAAGTTCGGCGGTCCGGAATATTTTTCGGATTATCCTGGCATTGATGTGTCGGCAATAGATTTTATGTTAGATCAAGGTGTAAAGATTTTCGGCGTTGATACTATGGGAATAGACAGACCGTATAAATTTATGATGAAAGATTTTCAGGAAACCAATGATCCAAAATTTTTGTGGCCGGCTCATTTTCATGGAAGAAAAAGAGAATTTATTCATATTGAGCGCCTGGGCAACTTGGGAGTATTGCCTGATAAGGGTTTTAAGGTCATTTGTTTTCCTGTCAAGATAAGAAAGACCGGGGGCGCTTGGGCTAGGGTTGTGGCGATTGTTGAATAAAATTTTTTTACGGGCATGTCCGGAATTGTTTTTGGCAATTTTGATTAAAAGATAAAGCTGGGTCAGGAAAGTCCTGAAGGGACGGATCGGTAAGGATGCAGTTTGAGGGCACTATCAGTGTCATTGAAAATAATTGTGAAACTAAATAGATAACATTTTCAATGTGAACTGGATAGAGTATTAGGTATAAGAGGCACTTCGCGACACACGCTCAGTGCCATTTCAAATGGAGGTATAAAATGGCGCATACTGTGAATTCAATTTTAATTAATGCATCTTATGATAAAGTTTTTGATATGAGTAATGATATCTCGCGGTGGAAAGAGTTTTTTGAAGAATATAAAGAGTCGGATATTATTGAAAAAACCGGCAATAAACTCGTTTTTAAATTAACTAATGAAAATGGAAATAGCTGGCAGTCGTATAGATTGCTTTTTAAAGAAGATAAGATGGCTTATGCTTCAAGAATTGAACCGATGTTCCCGTTTGAATATATGAAGATAATCTGGCTTTATCGGGAAATAGACGAGGCGGTTGAAATGACGTGGATACAGGATTTCAAAATGGATAGTAAGGCGAAATTTACGGATGAGCAGGTAGAAGATTTGATTAATGAACATTCAAGAGTGAATTTGCAGAGATTTAAAAAAATAATTGAAAAAGAATAATGTGAAAAAAACCGATTTTTTTACTTTTTGTTTGACTTTCTTTACGTTATCGTTTGGTGTTACGGCTATGGCAGCGCTTGTGCCTGCTGTTGCGCATGATTTCAATGTTTCAGGTAAAGAAGCAATTAAGCTTACTTGGCTTTATATGCTGCCGTACGGATTGTTTGCCGTTATATGGGGGCCGTTGACCAGAGTAGTTAAAATAAGAAATATTTTTGCGTTTACTGTTGGTGGATTTTTTCTGTCTGCAATGCTTCTTAGTATGGCTATGTCGATAAACCTGACTTTTATTTTCAGGTTTTTAATGGGTTGTTTTGGGTCAAGTTTTATCCCACTGGCTTTAATTTCTGTAGCTAAAACGGTGCGGAAAGAAGAGAAAAGTAAGTATATAGGAGTATTTTTTGCTATATCTTATTTTTCTACTATGTTGAGCGTTTTTCTTAGCGGATTTATTTATTGGCGTTTTATATATTTTGCACAGGCGTGCATAAGTCTTGTTTTGCTGTGTATGGTGATATTTTATATGGAGAATTTTGACTTTACTAATGAAAAAAGTAAAATATCTTATGCTAAGACGTTAACAAATGGGCAGGCAATGCGATTCTTGTTTATTGTCGGATGTGCGAGTTTTTTATATCATGCTGTTTGGCAGAGGTTCGGTCTTTTCTTAAATGAAGAGATGGGTATGGTTCAGACGATAATCAGTGTTTTATTTACGGTTTCTACTTTTGGGGCTGTTATATTTGAATTTGCCGGCGGGCTTTTGGTCGCGAGGGTGAAGAGTTTGAAAGTTGTGCGGTATGGGTTTTTTACTATGTGTTTTATCTTTTTATTTATTTTAACAAGAAATATTAGTTTAATGTTTTTTATTGTTTTTGTCTGGGGCGGGGCATGGGCTTTGACGCATGTCGCGTTATCATCTTATTTGACTAATCTGCCGGACAATGTATTAAGGGATGTGTCAAGTCTTAATAGCTCGTTTAGATTTTTATTTGGCGGGTTAGGTGCTTTGTTTGGCGGGGTTGTTGTCAATTTGTTTGGTTTTTCGGTGTTGTTTTTTATTTGCGGAGCTGGATTGTTTTTTTTAGGTTATTTTTGTAAAAATTTATTAACACAAGGAGTATGATGATGGAGATTGCTCAAGGTAAAGTTGTTATTGTTACTGGTGCATCCGGCGGAATAGGATCGTCGGTCGTCCGTAAATTAGCGGCTGCTAAATGTAAAATAGCTATGGCCGCAAGGCGGCTGGAAGTTTTAGAGGAGCTAAAAGCAGAACTTGGCGGAGGAGATGATTTTTTATGTGTTAAATGCGATGTCACCTCACTTAAAGATTTAGAAAATTTGATAAAAGTAACTATAAAAACTTTTGGCAAGATCGATGTTGTTGTTAATGGCGCCGGTGTGTCAAGCCAGCATCCGTTCTGGGAACAGCCGGTTGAAGATATAGAAAAAATAATGTTTACTAATTATTATAGTTACGTTGCTTTAGCAAGATTGGTTGTTGGGCATATGAAAGAGAACGGATACGGGCATATAATAAATATTACCAGTGGTTCTGTTATGGTTGAGCCGCCGCCGCGTAATTTTATTGTTTATACGTCTTTAAAGGTAGCGTTACGTGCTTTTGCTAAAGGATTATTTTGGGAGATGCGTGATTTTGGGATAAAAGTTACATCTATCTTTCCTGGAGTTACACAGTCGCCGTTGACCAGTAAATTAAAAGATGTTTCTGAAGATCAGGATAAACTTGTGAGTCCCGATGTCATAGCGGATACGGTATTGTTTGCGCTTTCTCAGCCTGGCAATGCGTGTTCTCTTGAATTATCGGTTATAAATCAACAAACGCCGTGGACTAAGCCGGTAATACCGTTTAAACAGGATCATCCGAAAAAATAATAGATATTACTATATTAAACATAAGGAGGTTGGAATGAAGATATTATTTGTAATGCCGAAAATTGGGGCCTGGGCTACACATGGTAAACATTTTGCGCCGAATCAGCTTTATGCGCATTGGGCGGCATATGTAAGAGAAAAAGGCTATAATGATCTTGAAGTTCTTGATGCTACTGTTTTGGATATTTCTATAGAAAATCTTGCCGAAAAAGTTAAAGAAAAAAAGCCTGATGTTGTAGTTCTTGGCGATATGATTCATTGTTCGGTCGGGTTTGGTATTATATGGCATTTCAATCAAGCGGCAGAAAGAATTAAGAAAGCTGTTCCGTCGGTAAAAATTATTATGGGCGGACTTTGGTATTCTTCTTTGCCGATACAGACTTTAGAAGATAATCCGGCTATGGATTATGTCGTTATGGGTGAAGAAGAGGCTTTTTGCGATCTTATCGCAGCCTTGGCTGATGGAAAAAATACAAATAGTATTGCGGGTGTTACCTCGCGGGTTGATGGGGAGATTGTTATGGGCCCGCATCGTCCTTTGTTGATGGATTTAGATTCGCTTCCGTTACCGGCATATGATCTTTTCCCGATGGATAAATATGTTGGACATACTTATTGGAAACCTTTTGTCGAGATGATGACTTCACGGGGATGCCCTTCGGCTTGTACGTTTTGTTACGAGTGGGACCAATATGACCCAAGACATCCTGAAGACTTCCTTAAATGGAGAGCTAAATCACCGGAGCGTGTTATAGAAGAACTTGAACTTCTTCATAAAATGGGCGTTAAGGTTGTAGTTATCCAGGATGATAATTTTAATGTTAATCCGGAACGTGTAGAGAGGTTTTGTAATTTAAAGAAAGAAAAAAATATTCCTATTAAGTGGGTGTCTTTGGGCCGTGCGGTTGATTGGGTTAATTGTGAGAAGATCTTGCCGCTTATGAAAGAGACAGGATTATTTATGGGGGTCTTTGGTATAGAAGTTACGACTTCTGAAGAATTAAAAAAGATCGCCAAAGGAATAACTATTGACCAGATAAAGAAAACAATAGACATTTTAAGAGCGCAGGATATAGCTATAGTAGCTGATATTATGATGGGTTTTGACGATGATACTGAGCAGATAGTGAAGCAACGGATGGAATTTACGGATCAAGTTGATCCTGACATTTTGTGGATAGGGTATGTCACGCCTGCTCCGAATTCTCCTATATGGCGGCAAAGAGCCAAGCGTGGTGAGATCGATCCGAAAAAAATAGATTTCCTTAAATGGGATTTTTTACATCCTGTTATGGACACGAAAAATCTTACAGTTGAGGATTATGGGCGGTTAGGCGCTTGGTGCATGAGAGAGTTCTTTTCAAAGCCTGGCAGAGTTCAAAGAATTATGACAAGCAATTTTGATGAGCTGGCTAAACTTTGTTTTCAGGATGTTATGCAGGGAGTATCCAAATGGGAAGATGGAGCTGTCAGAGGAGAGAAACATATATAATTAGCAGTTCCGCCAAAGGCGGACCCGCCTAAATAAAATATATCGATGTGGCGGGAAGCTGTAAGCTTTAAGTTATAGACAAAGTAAGGAAAGAAACCTTTATGGTAAGCTGTAAGCTATAGGCAAAGAGAGAAATAACTTTTTATTATAAACAAGTTGTTGTTTATAATAGCTTGTAAAGAAAGTTAAAAGAAGTTAATAAAAGGTATGGTGGGATTTTATTTTATATCTTTAGATAAATTTAGCTTATAGCTTATAGCCTATGTCTTATAGCTAGATAGGGAGTGATTTATGTTAATGGATGCGCATGTGCATTTTATTCCGGAGGTAATATCAAAAAATACGTCGTTTTATAAAGGCGTATGGGCGGATAAGTATAAGCTTTTTTCGTATCTGGATGAGAACGATATAGCGAAAGCATTGCTTTGTTACCCGTCTACGGATGCGCATTTGCGGATGGGTGGTTTTACGGCTGTTTGCAATGAATATAATAATGCCATAGAAGCTTTGTTAAAAGAGAATGAAAAATTGTGTGCGGCGGCGTTAATTAGTATTAACGATGTAAGCAGTGCTGTTTCTGAAATTGAAAATTTAAAGAAACGCGGGTTTAAGGCTGTGAATATAGCATCAAGTGAAAACGGTATGTTTGAAATCAAAGAGATGATACCAGTTTTTGAGGCGGCGTCGGAAAAAGATCTTTTTATTTTTGTTCACCCTCAGACATTTAATCCTATTGGTTATGAAAGAGTAAATGACCCATTGCTTATGCCTGTTCTTGAGTATAGTTTTGATGTGTCGATGTTTATGGGTCTTTTAATGATGGAAGATGTTTTTAGTAAGTGTGGCGCGAAATTTGTTTTTTCTTCACTTGGAGGGGTAATGCCTTTTATGAAGGATAGGTTCGACAGAGTTTATTCTATGCTTAGAACGAGAGGTATGGTAAAAGATCTTGGCGCGTTGCCGAGTGAGATATTGAAAAAAGTTTATGTAGATACGTCGGGCGCGCCGGTGGCTAATATAAAATTGGCGATTAACATGTTTGGTGCGGATAATGTATTATGGGGATCTGATTATCCGGTTTGCGGGGATATAAAAACAGAAATAGACAGCTTGCAATTGTTAGGTCCTGAAATTTGTAGTAAAATTTTACACGAAAATTTTGAAAAAGTATTTGGTCAATAATGTTTGTTTATCATGACAAGAAATATATCGGGCAGGAGGAACTTAATGAAGTTTTTGAGCCGGGCTATCTTTTTGGCTGGGGGGCCTTTGAGTCTTTTAGGGCGTATGAAGGCAAACCCGCATTTTTAGATGAGCATATTGAAAGGCTTCAAAAGGCTATTGATGTTATCGGACTGGATAAGTTAAATGAGGATTGGGAGCAGGTTGTCCGCGGAATGCTTGAAAAGAACAATCTTAACAATGCGTATATAAGAATAAATGTTTATAAAAAACGCGAAGGCACTGGGCTTATTGTTTATGCAAATGAGTTCGGATATTATAAAAAAGAAATTTATGATGCTGGGTTCAAACTAGGGGGCTCGGAGTATATCCGCGAGGAAAATAAATTTTCAGGTCATATAAAAAGTTTAAGCTATATGATAAATAGGCTTGCATGGCACGATGCTCAGAAAAAGCAAAAAGATGAAGCTGTTATGTGCAACAGAAATGGAATGGTTGTAGGCGGCAGCAGAAGTAATATATTTATTGTTCGAGGAGACAGAATTTTTACACCGTCTTTGTCGAGTGGTGCGTTTAACGGTATAACTCGCAAAAAGGTGTTCGACATATGTTTTAAGACCGGCATTTTTATTGAGGAAGGTGATTTTGATAAAGAGGGGCTCTTAAACGCTGACGAAGTTTTTTTGACAAGCTCTCTTTTAGAGATTATGCCTGTGTCCGGGATTGACGATAAGTCTTTTTTTGATACAGGGTCTGGAAGAATGACAAAGAAAATACATTCTCTGTATTGCGAGAAATTGAGGAGCTTGTGATGAGTCTTTTCAGCCCGCTTCTTTTTCCTGTTTATTGCCGGGAGAATATTATTTTTGTTTTAGACGAAACGGCTTTGCCGTTTGACGAAAACTATGTAAAAGTAGGCAAGTTAAGTGAAGCGCTTGATGTCTTAGGACAAATGAAGACCCGTTCGTTAGGGCAGGTATTATTGTTCTTTTATTCATGTGCTTTATTCAATGAAGCAGAGAACGCGTATGGTATAGCAGAAGAATTTTTAAAAATACGGCCGACTTTTGATTTTATGTTTATAGCCGGAATGATTGAAAAGCAAAAAGAAAGAGGTGTTAAGCCTATTGATGCTGCAAAGTTTTTTATTGATCATTTTGACAAAACACGCAGGACGAGAGCTAAAGTTTTAGCCGGACAGTTACCGCAAGATGCAAAGATCGCTACGGTATGTAATGTTAACGGCGAGCTTATTTATTTGTACGAAGAACTTATTTCTGCGGGCAAAAAGTGTGAATTTATTGTTTGTGAGACACGTCCGTATCTTCAAGGTACGCGCTTGACGTTTTGGGAATTAACAAAAAATGATATACCGGCCAGGTTGTGTTGTGATAACCAAATAAGTTGGATCATGAAAAATGGCGGAGTTAATTGTGTGGTTACGGGGGCTGATAGAGCTTCTGTTAAAGGTGACATTATCAATAAGATAGGGACTTACGCGATTAGCCGGGCAGCGCATGAGTTTGGCATTCCGTTTTATGCCTTGACGCAATACCCGCGCGATATTGATATTGATACAATAAAAATAGAACTACGTCCGGCGAACGAGGTGTTTATGTATATAGATAATGACAAGATATTCCATGGTGACGCGTTATACCCTTGTTTCGATGTTGTTAAAGGTGAATATATTACTAAATCTGTGGATTTGAATAACCCCGGGAAATGATATTATGGAAGAGATAACCAATATGATAGTGGTTTGGGGGAATGTTCAAGCGGCAGGGTTTGATGTTTTAATGCATGAAGACAGCGGTGTTATTGTTTGTGAGCAGCGGCCGTTTATGTATGGACTATCTGTTGCCGGACAATTGAAAAACAAAGGGCTAAAAGTTTTATATTGTTCGGATAATGCGTTAGGATTTTTGTTTTATAATAAGAAAATAGATAAGGTTTATGTTTTTTATGAACAAAAAAAAGATAATAAAGTTATATGCCAATCAGGGACATATTATTTGTGTCTTTTGGCTAGACAGCATAACGTTGACATTATCTTTTCCGAAGGGATAAACATTAAGGATTCGAAGGATTTGTGCGGACCGGACGCGGGCAGTATATTCAGCAAAAGTTTTGTTATGGCAAAAAATACAGATAAGTATATAATAAAACCGGAACGAGAGGAAATATTGATAGAGGAGTTCAGAAGTTAATGTTTGTGGTTGAGAAAGAACAAATAGTTTATTGGTCGGGGTTGCTGAATACGAAGAATCTCGTTACAGCTAAAAGCGGGAATGTCTCATGCCGTGTAGCGGATGATAAAGTCTTAATTACGGCACATGATTCGTATTTGGGCAGATTGGAGTATGATGAGATAGTTGAGGTAGATTTTTTTGGAAAATTACTATATGGTGAAACCGAGCCCAGCAGTGAAAAAGAGTTACATTGCGGGATATATAAAAAGTTTGGGGAACATAAAATTATTATTCATGCGCACGCACCTTTTACTACTGCGTTTTTTCATTATTTTTCTGAACTGGATGTCTTTTCTTTTGAAGCTGAATTTTATTTGGGTAAAGTGCCGGTTGTTGAACAGGCTACGCCTACGGTTACTGATTTAAAACCTGTTTTGGACGCGCTTGAAGACAGCAATATAGTTGTTTTAAAAAATCATGGTGTTGTTGCTTGTGGAAAGACTTTTAAGGATGCTTTTGGGTTGATAGAATTACTTGAAGAGCAGTGTAAAGTAAATATAGCAATTAGGAAAAACGAGATACCGAAAGCTGACAAAAAACATAGCAATTGCGGAGATGTCCTGTGTGAAGAATTTGAACTTTTATCCATTAAACATGGTAAGAAATTGCAGGACTTGATCAATAGTGATGATAAAGCTCAGGAATTAGGGGAAAAACATGATATGACTTGTAGCTTTGCGGTAAAAGATCAGGAGACAGGTAAGCTTGTTAGATTTGTTTATGAACATGGGAAGATAATGGATGTAGATGACAGTGAACAGGCGGAGTTTATGATAATTGGGTCGACCGAAAACCTTAAAAAGGTGTTTAATAGGAAAATAAGCCCGTTTACCGCTATTACGCAGGGAAAGGTTAAAGCTAAGGGGAGTTTTATAAAGATGAGTAGATGGTTTCCTGTAATGAAAAGAACGTTTGAGCTATGGGAAAGAGTTAAAGTTAAATAATGTTGAGAGCTTAGGGAGAAAAATAGTGTCTGAAAATATTGACCGCAAAAACTGGGTTACAGTATATAAGAAATGTACTAAAAACGGTATTAAGCTTTCGTTCATGAATAATTTAGAGTATAGGCTTGCCAAAGATAAGTACACTGCGACGGCACATGATAATTATCTTGCAATGTCACTGACTGTCAGAGACAGGATAGTTGAGAGATGGATTGATACACAGCAGAAATATCATGATATTAACGCCAAGCGTGTTTATTATCTTTCAATGGAGTTTCTTATTGGCCGGCTGTTTATGTCTAATGTACATAATCTGGGTATGTGGAATTCAACTAAAGCCGCGGTTGAAGAGATGGGTATGGATTTAAATGAAATGCGGGATCAGGAATTAGATGCGGGCCTTGGCAATGGTGGTTTGGGCCGTTTAGCTGCATGTTTTCTTGATTCTATGGCGACTTTAAAGATCCCTGCGCATGGGTATGGTATACGGTATGATTATGGGATATTTCATCAAAAGATAATTAACGGTGAACAGGTAGAGTTTCCTGATGAGTGGTTGAGTAAGGGTACGCCGTGGGAGATAGCAAGACCGGAGTATGTTGTTAAGATAAAATTCGGCGGTCATACGGAAAAGATATTTGATGATAAAGGGAAGATGCATGTTGTTTGGGTTGAAACAAATGACATTTTAGCTATGCCGTTTGATGTGCCGGTTGTAGGTTACAAAAATGATATTGTTAATACTTTAAGGTTATGGTCCGCTAAAGGGACAGAAGAGTTCGATTTTAGTTATTTTAATGATGGCGACTATGAACGCGCGGTTTATAATAAAGTTTTTTCTGAGAATATATCTAAAGTTCTTTACCCTAACGATAATTTAAACAGAGGCAAAGAGTTAAGGTTAAAACAGGAATATTTCTTTACCGCGGCGTCTATATCAGATATTATGCGCCGTTTTAAGGCGGACAATGCTGATTGGAAGAAATTCTCCGATAAAGTCGCTATACAGCTTAACGATACGCATCCTGCGCTTGCAATCCCGGAACTTATGCGATTATTGATTGATAAAGAAAATTTAGAGTGGGAAGATGCGTGGGACGTTACCGTAAAAACTTTTGCGTATACTAATCATACGGTTATGCCGGAAGCTTTGGAGCGTTGGCCGGTTAGTATTTTTGAAAAATTGCTGCCGCGACATTTAGAGATAATTTATGAGATCAATGCCCGGTTTATCGATAAATTACAAGAATTCGGGAAAGACGCAGATATTATTTCACAATTATCTATTATTTCAGGGAACGATAAAAATAAACATGTTCGCATGGCCAATCTTTCGGTAATAGGCAGTCATTCGGTTAACGGTGTTTCGGAACTTCATTCCGATTTGATTAAAAGATTTTTATTTAAAGGGTTTTATGATATCTGGCCGGAAAAGTTTAATAATAAGACTAACGGGATTACTCAAAGACGCTGGTTGCAGAAATCCAATCTTAGGCTGTCAGAATTGATAACCGGTGTTATAGGTGATAAATGGGTAAGCGACCTGTATGTTTTAAAAAGACTTCTGCCTTTTGCAGGTAAAAAATCATTTCAGGATAAGTGGAACGAAGTCAAAAAAAGCAATAAAAAACATTTAGCTGAATATATAAGAAAAACAACGGGAGTTATTGTCAGTATTGATTCTATGTTTGATGTTCATGTTAAGCGTATCCATGAGTATAAGCGGCAAATGCTGTTTGCTTTGCATATAGCCTCACGTTACATAAAGCTTAAAGATAACCCTAAATTGCAGGTTTTACCTAAAACTTATATTATTTCGGGGAAAGCCGCGCCGGGTTATTTTATGGCTAAACAGATAATAAAATTCATTAATAATATGTCGGGGGTTATTAATGAGGATCGATCTATTAGGGATATGATGAAGGTGATTTTTCTTGAGAATTATAGAGTGTCACTGGCAGAAAGAATATTCCCTGCAAGTGACTTGTCAGAGCAGATATCTACCGCGGGTACGGAAGCGTCGGGCACAGGATGTATGAAGTTTATGCTTAACGGTGCGCTAACTATAGGTACACGCGATGGTGCCAATATTGAGATGGGTAAAGAAGTTGGTGATGAGAATATGTTTTTTTTCGGGCTTACGGCTGATGAGGTGCATGACTTACAGACTAAAGGTTACTCACCTCATGAATATGTAAAAAAGAGCCAAGATCTGGACAGAGTCTTAAAATTGATTAGAGACGGTTTTTTTGACAGGGGCCAACCGGGAATCTTTAATGAGTTATGGGATAGTGTATATAATAAAGATAAATATTTATTATGCGCAGATTTTTATGATTATTGCAGGGCGCAAGGCGATGCTGAACGTGAATATCAAATGCGTGATATCTGGCTTAAGAAATCTATAATTAACGTAGCGTGTTCCGGCAAATTCTCAAGTGATAGAACTATAAGAGAATATGCGGGCGATATCTGGAAAATATAAAGATCTTTCTAAAAAAATAATCCTGCCTGTCGCGTTGTCGAGGTTGATGAATTTCAGACAAAGTCAGTTTTAGGGAGCTTGAAAGTTGCTGTTAATTCAGAAAACCGGGGCGCCCACTTGCATGAGGATAACTGATACTTATCCCTCGGCGACGGACTTATGGCGGGACTTAGTTAGTTTATAGCTATTAGTTTTTAGCTGATAGCACATACAACACAAAAAGTGCTTCAAAGATGAAAAAAAATATAACGAAAAAAAACAATTGGCATTGTCCTGAAATAACAAGGATAGCGCTTAATCCCGAACAAGCGGTATTAAGTTGCTGTGAGTCGGTTACTCGTCAAGCGTTTGTTGCGACTTCCTCTATACAATGTGAAATTTGTGGAGGTACGCCTTCTGTTTTAGGCTCAAGTTGAAATGATAAAAATAATGCCGGTAAGCAATAATTTCTTGTTTTATTTTAGTTTTTCTGTCTTTTTAAAATAGTTTAATATATAAATATGTTGAAATTTTCAGTAAAGCTGATAGATAAAGGCTTGACTGTAACCGTTTTCGAAACTTTTTTCTAAGTTTGTCTTTATTAAAATAAAAATGGTATAATTAGGTTACCCTGCCTGTCACGTTGATAGGTTTGAACGCTACAGCCAATAAAGGTTGTAGGGAACCAAGTCCCTCCCGCTGAGGCGGGAACGGTGCGGTGCCCACTTGTATGAGATACGACTGATAGCGATCACCAAAGACGGACTTACGGCGGGGTTTTTTATTGCGTTTTTAAGTTTTAATATGCCTCTTGTATCATCTTGACATGTCTGTATAATAATGACAAATGGAAGAAGAAAACACTATTTTTCAAAGTAAAAAACCGCTTGCTGTTAGGATGCGGCCTAAGAAGTTAGATGATATCGTTGGGCAGCGTCAGGTGCTGGGCGAGGGTAAAATGTTAAAGCGCGCGATCAGAGCCAAGATTGTGAATTCGGTTATTTTGTACGGACCGGCGGGGTGTGGGAAGACTACGCTTGGTAGCATAATTGCTAATGAGATAAATGCTGAATTTGAATATCTTAACGCCGCGTTTTCTTCTGTTGCCGAGGTCAAAAAGGTTATAGAGAAAATAAAAAAACGGCGGTTAGGTACGGGTAAAAGAACGGTACTTTTTATTGATGAAATACACAGGTTTAGTAAGTTACAGCAGGAAACGCTTGTTCCGGATACGGAAAACGGCACGATAATTTTCGTTGGTGCGACTATTTATACGCCTTATTATTATCTTATACCTTCTATTATTTCACGATCTATTATTGCTAAATTCGTTCCGCTAACCAAAGAGGATATTATTGCGCTGCTTGCGCGTGCGTTGGTTGATAAGACTGATGGGCTTGGGATGTTTGATGTTAAGGTTACAAATAAAGCGTTAGAGTATATTGCAGGTATTTGCGGAGGAGATGCCAGGAAAGCGCTATCTGCGTTAGAGCTTGGAGTTATGAGCTTGAATGCCGTTGATGAATCTAAAGTCTTTGATTTGCAAGAAGCTAAAGAATGCATACAAAAAGATATTTTTTATGATAAAAAAGACGGTTATCATTATGATACTATTTCGGCTTTTATAAAATCTGTCAGAGGCAGTGATGTTGATGCGTCTTTATACTGGCTTGCCAAGATGATAAAAACCGGTGAAGACCCGAGGTTTATTGCTCGCAGGCTGCTTATTTTGGCGTCCGAAGATATCGGTAACGCAAATCCTATGGGCTTGGTTTTAGCCAATAGTTGTTTTTCCGCTGTTGAGCGTATAGGATATCCTGAGGCGAGGATAATTTTAGGACAAGCGGTTGTTTATCTTGCGGCATCACCTAAATCTAACAGAGCGTATGAGGCGCTGACCTCGGCTTTGGATGATATTGAGAGAGAAGAGACCAAAGAAGTGCCGGATAATATTAAGACGCATTCAAGTCAATATAAATATTCGCATAGTTATCAAAAAGAGGGTATTGGCGGGTATGTTGAACAAGACCATGGAGTTAATAAAAAATATTATTTTCCGCTTGGTGTTGGCGAGGAGAAGAAG
>JAQVMQ010000018.1 GCA_028703535.1 Candidatus Omnitrophota bacterium
CGCCGGCTTGTCCATATGTATTGTTTGTTTTATTGCTACAGGTAAATAGTCTATTATATCTTGGGCAATAATGCAATACTGAGTTTTGTCTAATACTGCAATATCACCTGCTAGACCATGTAAATAAACACCCAGACAGGCTGAATCCAAAGCTGAAAGGTTTTGGGCCATAAGGCCCGCTATAATACCTGTCAAACAATCGCCCATACCGGCTGTTGCCATGCCGGGGTTGCCTGTATCGTTTTCATAGAGCGTTTTGCCGTCAGTGACTATCGTTTTGTCACCCTTAAGCACAAGGACTAAATTATACTTGAGAGCAAAGTCTTTCGCAAGAGTTTTTCTGTCTTTCTCGACTAGAATCTTATCTTTGTTTATTAGCCGTGAAAATTCTCCTGAATGCGGGGTTAATACTAATTTGTCTGTTTTACGGTCAGCTAAATCGTCCGGGTTACCTGAAAACGCGTTTATGGCATCGGCATCAACAACTATACCCTGTGCTGTGTTTTTAACTATATATCTGAAAAACCGCGCACTGGATCTATTACGGCTGCCGCCGCAGCCGATAGCTAAGACATTATAACGCGATATGCTCTTGAATATATGTTTAACCGCTCTGTAATTTATTGTACCGTCAGAAGTTGACGGTAAACTCATTATCATGGGTTCGGTAATTTTTACTGAGACTATAGGACTTATGCTATCCGGGACTGCGATTGTCACCAACCCGGCCCCTATTTTAAGCGCAGACATAGAACATAAACATACAGAGCCTGTCATCCCCCGTGAACCGCCAATAACAAGAACATGTCCATAATTGTTCTTATGTGTATCGGATCTTCTTATCAGGCTGTCTGGAAACCGCATTTTAATTCTCTATCTTCTGCGCCACTGCACAAGCAACAGCGTAATCTTCTATATGGGTTATTGATAACATGATCTCCATGCCTATATCTTTTGTAAGTTTACAATACGGCGCGCCGTTTGGCTTGTTTAGTATCATGATATCTTTTAATGCGAACTGCTGGGACTTTGATATAGCCTTTATTACTGCTTCTTTGGCAGCAAACCTACCGGCCAACCGCTGATAATATAATTTGTTTTTTGTTATTTTTGCCAGCTCTTCGTCATCGAATACACGTGACAAAAACGCATCGCCCCATTTGCCTATAGCGTTACATATTTTTTCGATCTTTACTATATCCACTCCTACTCCCACAACACTCATAATGTTACTCCGTTTATTTTATTTTTCATCTCACTCACGGCATTGCCTAGCCCGCAAAAAACCGCACGGCATATAATCGAATGGCCGATATTGAGTTCATCAATTGATTTTATCGACGCTATACCTTTAACATTATCATAGTCCAAACCGTGGCCTGCCGCGACAAACAGCCCTTTCTGTTTAGCATAGTCTGATACTTTAGTTAGTTTATCGATAATAGACTTTCGTAATTTTTCGTTTTTTGTTTCCGAATAACGGCCCGTATTAAATTCAACGGCATAAACACCCATAGCTAAAGCAATATCAACAGCTTTTTTTATGGGGTCGATAAATAAACTTACCTTTATGTTCCTCGCTTTACATAGTTTTAGGGCGTTATTTACTTTTTTATAGTATCTGACAAGATCCAGCCCGCCTTCGGTGGTAAGTTCTTTGCGCTTCTCAGGGACAAGTGTTACAGAATATGGCTTGATCTTTAACGCTATAGCAACTATCTCTTTATTAACTGACATTTCCATGTTGAACGGCACTGTTATGTTATTTTTCAATGTTAACACGTCGTTGTCGTTTATATGACGCCGATCTTCGCGCAAATGCATAACTATGGAATCTGCCCCATAATTTTGACAAATCGCGGCGGCCGCTGACGGGACAGGATACAATGTACCACGCACCTGACGTAATGTTGCTATATGATCGACATTAACTCCGAGTTTCATATGTTCCTTTTAAAACGTTAAGTTGAAAATATCCCTTTGGTCATTGCGCCGCTGACATAAAGCCAGACGATTACCGCAACGGCAAGTGAAAGTATTTTTAGCCAAAGATTTCTAAAAATCGCGTTCTTGAATTCTATCCTACGTATTTTCATTAGTTACCTCGCATACAAGCTAGCTTGTTAGCTGGCCTTTAAGTATAGTAAAAAGATCGTTAGCGCTAAGGTCACGTGATAACTGGCCGTTTATTGCCAGCGATACGACACCGTTTTCTTCTGATACTATTATAACAACCGCGTCTGAATGCTCCGACAGACCTATGCCCGCGCGATGACGCATGCCTAAAGTTTTCTCAAGACCGGTATTCTCGCTTAACGGGAATAAACACGCGGCCGATAAAATATTTGTACCTTCAACAATTACGCCGCCGTCATGTAACGGTGCTGACGGATAGAAGATGTTCTGCAAAAGTTCCGAACTTAGCCGGGCGTCGAGACGCACACCGCTTTCTATTACGCTTTGCATACCTATCTCGCGGCGTATAGCAATAAGCGCGCCGCGTTTTTTGCGCGAGAACGTTCCAACAGCTGATACTATCTCGCGTAACGCGCGTTCCATATCTTCACGTTTTGGTTCAATATAAAATATATGGCGCCGGCCTATACGTATAAGGCCTTCACGCAGTTCCGGCTGGAAGATTATGACTATCAGAACAAGAAAGAACGCGAAAAAATAAGTCAGGAGTTTGGTCAATACCGGCAAGCCTAATGTCTGGAACACCCAAAGTGCCATTACTAAAAAAATTATACCGCGTAATAGGTATATAGCTTTTGTGCCTTTTAGGAAAAGGAATATACGGTATATGACAGCCCATAAGATAATTATTTCGACCAATGCTTTCCAGTTAAGAAAATGCCATAAATGACTTAATATGTGCTGCATATCGCCTCCGCGAGCTTAAGCGCGTCTATTGTTGATCTTACGTCATGTACACGTAAGATCTTCGCGCCGTTTAAAATTGCCATAATGTTGGCCGATACGGTACCGGCCGTACGATCATTAACGTCCTGTCCTATTATCTTACCTATAAAAGATTTATTTGACAAGCCGACAAATATCGGCAGACCAAAAATTTTAAATTTGTAAAGGTCATGCAACAGTTTAAGATTATCTTCTACCCGTTTACCAAAGCCTATACCCGGATCTATGATCAATTGGTCTTGTGATATGTTTTTTTCTAGACATACGGTTACCCTGTCAGAAACAAAATCTAAAACTTCGTTAGTTACATTTTTATATATCGGATTCTTCTGCATATTTTTCGGCATGCCTTTCATGTGCATCAGGACACAGCCGGCTTTTGTTTTTTGTATTAAAGACAACATGCGTTTATCGTAAGTTAACGCGGTTATATCGTTTACTATATCAGCGCCGGCATCAAGCGCCTTCTGAGCTACAGAACAATAGTAAGTATCAACTGATAATATTATTTGAGGAAATTTTTTTCTTATAGCCGCTATTACCGGTACCACACGTTTTGATTCTTCGACAGCAGTCACCATATCAGAAAACGGACGTGTGGATTGTCCACCGATATCGAGCATGCCGGCGCCTTGCTGTATCATTTTACCGGCTTGAGCAACAGCAACCGCGATAAGCTCTTTTTCTGTTACTTTACTTTTGATTAATCCGTCACCGGAAAATGAGTCCGGTGTTACATTTATTATTCCGCAGACTATCGGGTTAGTTACTTTTATCTTTCGCCCTAATACAGATAAGACATATTGGTCTTTATTTAAATAATTTAGTTGTTGAGTTAGTTTTTCGGATATCGCGGGTAAACTAAACGGTTGGTCTTTGAGTTTTACGCATAAAGCAGTCAACTGCTTTTTGTTACCGAATATTACTGTATTTGTTTTACATTTTTTTACAAGCGCGTTACGGCTTATCGCGCTGTCTGTGCCTAACGATAACAAGTGCTGTTTTATTATGTTAGCTTCCCATGAAGATATACCGGCTAATGTGAAAGCGTAAAACTCTGTTTTCGGGATAAGTATGTCTATACCGGACGGCGTTACGCCGTAATCACGCATTAGCTGAACTGTCAGGCTCCTGTTTGTTATTTTTATCGGGAGAATTCTCATTAATAATACCGGTTATCTCGCAAACCTGGTCAGCAGTTAAGACTTCTTTCTCCAGAAGTTCCTGCGCGAGTTTTTTTACTTTATCGTCGTGCTCTATCATAATAGATTTGGCACGCGCGTAACATTCGTCAACTATACGTTTCACTTCTTCGTCCACTATCTTTGCAGTATCTTCGCTGTAATCTTTCTCTCTTAGCATATCGCGGCCCAAGAATACCGGAGCATGAGAATTTCCTAAAGCGTGGTTGCCTAAACGCTCGCTCATGCCGAAATCACAAACCATGCGTCGTGACAAATCAGTTACCGCCGCAAGATCGCCCATAGCACCTGTTGTTATATCCCCTAAATTTAGTTCTTCCGATACTCTCCCGCCAAGCGCTACTACTATCTCGCCTAACAGCTCTTTTTTAGATTTGTAACGTTTATCTTCTTTCGGCGGCATGAAAGTATAACCGCCTGCCAAACCGCGCGGTATAATTGAAACTTTCGCCATAGAATCGACTTCCGGCAGAAGTAAAGATAAAATAGCATGGCCTGCTTCGTGATAGGCAGTTATTTCTTTCTCTTTATCAAGTATTATGCGGCTTTTTTTCTCAGGGCCCATAAGCACACGTTCTATCGCTTCCTCAAGTTCAGTCTGCTCAACGGCATCTTTGTTTCGCCGTGCGGCAAGCAGCGCACCTTCGTTAGATAGATTCTCAAGATCAGCCCCGGAAAATCCCGGCGTACGTTTTGCTATTTCGTGGACATTAACGTTTTTGGCTATCCGTATCTTGGTTAAATGGATATTCAATATTTCTTCACGGCCTTTGATATCCGGCGCGTTAATTACTATATGCCTGTCGAAACGGCCGGGACGTAACAATGCCGGATCTAAAACGTCAGGACGGTTTGTCGCGGCCATGACTATAATGCCAGCCTGCGTTTGGAAGCCGTCCATCTCGGTCAACAGCTGATTTAATGTCTGTTCGCGTTCGTCATGCCCGCCGCCTAACCCTGAAAAACGCTGACGGCCGACCGCGTCTATTTCGTCTATAAAAATTATACTGCCTTTATTTTCTATCTTAGCGGCTTTCTTTGCCTGACCGAAGAGATCACGAACACGTGAGGCGCCAACACCGACAAACATCTCGACAAAATCTGAGCCGCTTATGCTGAAAAACGGGACACCTGCTTCACCCGCGACAGCTTTGGCTAAAAGTGTCTTGCCACAGCCCGGCGGGCCTACAAGTAAAACACCTTTAGGGAAACGTCCGCCGAGACGCTGATATTTTTTCGGGTCTTGTAAAAACTCAACGACCTCGTGTAATTCCTCTTTTGCCTCGTCTACGCCCGCTACATTTTTGAATGTTATTTTACCGTTTTTGTTTTTGTCCATCATAACGGCACGTGATTTGCCAAAACCCCAAACACGCGCGCCCATCTTATCGCCTTTGTTTGTCATATACCAAAAAAAGACTATAAGTAATATCACCGGTCCGAAATATACTATAAATGTCGTCCAGAAAGTACGGGCCGGTTCTATCTCATAAGCAGTCACGTTTTTTCGCAGGAGTTCAAGTAGCACATCATCTCTGTCCGGGACATAAACATGAAATCTTGCCGGAGTCCCGTTATCTGTTTGATATTCGCCTGTTATAAGCGGGCCGGCCTGTTTCACCCATAATACAGCCGACGATTCGGAATTCGACTGGACCATATTATAAAATTCGGTATAAGTGAGTTTATCGCCCAGCCAGCTGGAATTGGTTATCATTAAAACAAGAAAAGCTAATAGTATCCAAAATGTGGCTGTACGGATAAAGTTCGGGTTAGTTTTATTTTTTTTCTTCGGCTTAGGTTTGGACATAACACTCCTTTTCGTTCTTGTTTAGTATAACCAATTATACTTAATAAGGTTATAAAATCAAGAACTGAATAAGAATAGAATGCTGTTCTTTAATAACACGCAAAAACGGCAAGTTTACTACGCTGTTTACCGGACGGTTATTGATAAGATCGGTTACTTCCTGGAGATGCCTGGTCTCTAAACGATTAACGTTACCTTTAAGCTCCTCTACCGCGTAACGTATAACGTTACAGATAAGCGAGGTATGCATTTTTTTTAGTTTAGACAACGATAATGTAATACTTTGTTTGGTTGCCGATATTTTTGTATAGTTGAATGCCTCACGCGCGGACTGAAAGATGAAGTCATAATCCATGCCCGCGTGTATCGCGAGATTACATAAGCTGTCTGTTATGTTTGGATTAAACTCGCGTATTGAAGGAATAAGTTTATTCCGTACATTGTTCCGGAAAAAAATATCTTCGTCGTTACTTGAATCATGTTTGTACTCATAATCATTAATTTTGAGCCAGTTAAGTATATCCTGTTTGGTTACGTTAATCAACGGGCGGATAATATTTATACGGCCAATCTTTACGTTTGGAAGGAACCCGCGCACACCGCGCAGGCCTGAGCCGCGGATTATACGCATTAGTACCGTTTCGGCAAGATCATCTTTATGATGGGCAAGCGCGACTTTTTTTATTTTTGTCTCGCGTGATACTGTTTCAAAAAAATCGTAACGCGCACGGCGCGCGGTCTGCTCCAGCGAATCGCCGTCATATAATTTCGCGACGTTACGTTTACTCGACAGACATTTCACTTTCAATTCTTTACATAGCGCGCGCACAAAATCTGATTCGCTGTCAGACTCACCAGCACGCAGGCCGTGATTAAAATGCGCGCAGACAAAATTTAATTTATAGTCGTTCTTTAACTTGTGAAATAAACGCAGCAGGCAAATTGAGTCCGGACCGCCCGATACACCCAATATAAGAGAATCTTTACGGCGCAACATAGAAAAATCTTTTAGCGTCTTGATAACTGTTTCTTCTATAGTATTATTGTTCATATTTATCCGTTTTTTCCCATGAATCAAGACGGTCGCTCATAAAATAAAGTTTTATTTCTTTACTCATATATACCCAGCATTCACTTGTGTCAGGCATTTTATCAATATTGTCAGGCAAACCGAGCTTTTGTATTATCTCGTTTTTTGTGTCACCAACAATTATATACAGACCTTGGCCCAACTCATAATATCCGTTATCGGAATCCAGACCCTCACCAAAACTGTATCTATAATCAACAGCCAATCCGCGGTCATCCTCAGTCGGACGCGTATAATCACGCATCGGCGCGCAATTTATAAAAAAGATTATAACGCAGAAGATCGATATAAATTTTTTCACTCGAATAATCAGGTTTGCTGAATAAGTTACAAAATAAATTCCGAACCTGCCATAACAGGCTGACAATCGTCAGAGAAAATACTCTCAAATATTTTGTACGCGTCATAACCGGTGCAATGGCACGGCATGACATTCTTTACATTCAGTTCTTTAAGCTGTTGCGCCATGCATTTAACAACACGCGAATCTTCATCTATCAAATGGAAGCCGCCTAACACAGCATGCAGGCTTTTGACATTAAAATGACTCATCACATCTGCGACTACTTCCAAAAGACCGTGATGCGCACATCCGAAAATTATTGACAGCCCGTTTTCCGTCTTAATGACCAATGACTGTTCGGCTATATCTTTATCTTTATATTTTGCTATACGCGAACCGGTGACATATACGTTCTTTTTTATCTCGGTAAAGTCTGAACATGAAAAGACTTTACCTGTAAATGACGAGGGCACAGCAACATCGCCGACTATATACGCGTTTTCGATACCGGTTACTAATAGTTTGCTCAATCCTCCGACATGGTCCCAATGGTTATGCGAGACAACAACGTTCTTTATCGAAGATAAATCTACTCCGAGTATCTCAGCGTTGTTTTTTAGATATTCCCAGCGTTCGCCAGTATCAAACAGTGTATCACCGTCAACAAGGTATACTCCGCCCCAGCCTACAAACAGTTTATCGTTAAGTTTATCTTTTTCTACTAATGTCAGAACTTTCATATTTTCTCCGTATAAGATTAACGCGGGCCAAAAATTTTCGAACCGATACGTATCATGTTAGCGCCTTCTTCTATTGCCGTAATATAAGACCCGCTCATCCCCATAGATAAAAACCGCCAATTATTATTTTCCGGAAATTTTAACGCTATACCCTCATATAGTTCTTTAGCTTTCCTGAAAAACGGACGTAGATATTCGCTATCGTCCGACAGTGGGCCCATGGTCATCAAACCGCATAGCTTTATATTGGTAAGTGTCAATATGTCGGCTATCATCTTGTCTAAATCCTTAGGCAAAACACCGCTTTTTTGCTTTTCGCACGCGCTGTTGAGTTCTATCAATATCGGCATAACTTTAGATATCTTAGCACTTTCAGCATCGATCTTTTTCGCCAGCTCAAATGAGTCCACTGTTTCTATCATATCGAAAAGCTTAACAGCCTTTGATACTTTATTTTTCTGTAAAGCGCCTATCAAATGCCATTTAACTTTATCGCCCATAGCTTCAATCTTGGGCTGTGCTTCCTGAACATAGTTCTCGCCGAAAACAACTATTCCGGCATCAACAGCTTCTAGTATTTCGGCAACCGTACGGGTTTTACTCGCCGCAACTATTTCGATGCTTGACGAACATAACTCTAATATTTTCGTTACATTAGATTTAATCATTATATGAAAAATACTCTTTTTGCTGTGACCTTTTCCTGATTATTACACCGGCTTGTTCCATTTTGTCTAAAAGCACGGTTAAATCATTTTCAGATATATTAAATACTTTCAACAAATCAGATATAGATGCCGGACGACGTTTTAAATATTGCGTTATTTTATCTCGATAATCATCAGCCGTACAAGCAATTATATCTGTTATATCGTTACGTACAAGCTTAGCACGCTTGCCTAGAACGTTCATAAAAGCTGCTATAACCTCATCATTTGGTATACGTATCCTGCGCGCGGCCGGACGGATAGGCAGATTAACATATACTCTGTCAGGATTTATCTTGTCTATCAGCTCATTGAAAGCATGCGCTTCAGAGACTGAATCGTTTATACCTTCCATCAACATTATCTCAAGCCATATCTTACCGGGAAATTCCTGCCTGAACCGGACCAGCCCGTCTATTATACGGAAATAATCAAGGCTCTTATACGGTGCATTTATTTTTTCAAATGTTTTAGATGTAGCACCGTCTAGTGACGGCATAACAACCGAGGCGCTCATAAGCTCCTCCCGTACATCACGTCGATATAATAATGATCCGTTAGTTATAACACATATAGGCGTTTTTTTTCCCATAACTATCTTTACGGCCTTGATTATTCTGTCCAGGCTATTATGTAATGTAGGCTCGCCTGACCCTGAAATCGTGACAAAGTTGATCTTATAATCTTTTTTTGCTATAGCGGCAAGTTCAGCCTTCAATGTCCCTATATTCACATAATCGAAACGTTTTATTGTCTTTTTAGGCGTACGGCCGACTTGGCAATATAAGCAATCGAAAGTACATCTTTTCTGGGGTATAATATCTATACCTAACGACAGACCCAGACGACGTGACGGTACCGGACCGTATAGATAACGAAAATTTTCATTTTTAGGTTTTTGCATAATGGATATTATATACCTGAAACAGAAAAGTCAACACCTCTTAAATTATTCTTGTTCGTACAATATAGAAATGTTAATTCCTTGTTTTCAAGCAATACCCTATGATTTAACGCATTTTAACCCAACCACCTCCAAACCCGCATTGGAGTGGTTATGTATCGTAGATGTATGTTTGCCAAAAAACGATTATAGCCATATCCTTTTTAAAAATTAACTTATTTACTCAACTAAATTATCAAAGAAGAATAAAATTTATAAACTAAGAAACAAGCCGGAAGTATCCTAAATCAAAGAAAATAAGATTTAAAGGGGACACCTTTTTTGCTAATTAATTCTCCAGATTTATCCTTTAACTTTACATTTCGAGCATTGCTCGAGATGTAAAGTTTGTATTTTAAAGAAAGATTCGATGAATATTTGGTATACTATATTAATGAGGGTAATAGCTAACTTCAAAATTTTCATTAAAGAGATAGTTAATATACTCTTTCCTAATTTATGTTTTTCTTGTCTGGCCAAAACTGAAAATAACGTATTATGCTCTGATTGTTATAACAAAATACAGTTTGTTACAGCGCCTGTCTGTATTTTATGCCAAAACCCGTCAAATACCCGAATATGCGGCAAATGCTTAAAGAAAAGGATATATTATGACCGGCTAATATGTGTTATGCGCTATACCGGACCGATAAAAGATGTTATTCATAACTTTAAGTATACGCATCACAATTTTCTGGCAGATTTTTTGTCAGAATTTATATTCGCATATATTGAAGCTGTCCCGTACCTTAATATCTGTGAATACACGCTCACAGCTGTCCCGATACACCCGGCAAAATTAAAAGAACGGGGTTATAACCAATCATATTTACTTGCAAAAAAAATAGCAAATAATTTCAAAATTCCTGTTAAAAATGATATAATCTTTAAAATCAAAGACAATATGTCACAAACGGAATTAAAAAAAACCGAACGGGCTGATAATGTAATTAATGTCTTTGATATAGATAAAAATATACCGGTTAATGGTAAAATAATGATTATTGACGATATTTTCACAACAGGCTCGACCGTAAATGAATGCGCTAGACTATTAAAAGAACACGGCGCTAAAGAGGTCGTGGTACTGACATTAGCCAAGACTGTTTTATGAAAATCCTACGTAACTATATTTTAAGAGATTTCTTCTCGGCGTTTTTGTTCTCGCTTCTAATCTTAAGTACAATGATGATACTTATTTTCTTCATGATGACCTCGCATACCGTATTAAGCAAAGGCGTAGACATCATAACTGCTCTTAAAATGCACAGTTTTTACATTATATATCTTTTAGGCTACAGCCTTCCCTTTTCTTTACTTTTGGGTGTACTGCTTTCTATGGGACGGCTGATCGGCGATAACGAGATCGTTGCCGTACATGTCGCGGGGATATCCACTTACCGCATATTAGGTATCTTTGTTGTGTTGGGAACGATATTCACGTTGGCCCTATTTCTTATTAATGATATGATAGTGCCGTCAATGCATTTTAAATATCGCGCACAAAAGAAAAACATGTTGTTCAAAAATATCGATACACTGATCGAGCCGGGTGTCTTTATCGAGCATTTTCCTAACTACATACTTTACATCGGTGATAAAGAAGCTAATAAGCTTAAAAATGTGTTTATTTATGAAGTAGAAAAAAATAACCGCCAGACTAAAGTGACTTTTGCTAAACGCGGAGAGTTCGTAACCGAAGACAACCTGCTTAAACTTAAACTTGAAGACGGGTTCAGGGACGAAACAAGCCCCAATAATAAGAACGAGCTTTACCGGCTGAATTTCAAGATATTTTTTATCGATATGCCCATTGGCTCAAACAGCAAAGTGAGCATTGATAAAAAGCCATCGGATATGACGATAAAAGAACTTATGGACAAAATGAACCATCTAAAAAAAATGGGTGTTAATACTGTCGAGCTTGGCAAAGAAATGCATAAGCGTCTGAGCTTTTCGTTTTCCATAATATCGTTTATCATACTGGGCTTTGCTTTATCACTTAGCGTACGGCATAAAGAAAAATCTGTTAATATGGGGCTTGCGTTTGTCGCGGTATTTTTTGGTTATTTGCTTTTTATATTAGCTGAGGCTATTGTCGAATATCAAATCATTATACCGTCAATCGGCATGTGGCTGCCTAACGTTATTATTTTAGGGATCGCTATATTTCTATTCAAAAAAAATGCGCATTTTAGATAAATACTCTCTTAAACAAATAGCTAAATGCTATATTTTCATACTGATCATGTTTGTAGGGTTCTATCTTTTCATAGAGCTTTCATCAAACTTAACAGATCTTATCCGTACCAAACCGCCTATAGGTGTTATTTTCAGCTATTATATCAATATGTTGCCGGTAATAACGCTTACTGTCAGCCGCTACGCGTTATTGATCAGTATGCTATATATAACCGGGCTGCTCAACAAAAATAATGAGATACTCAGTATGCGCGCCTCGGGTGTAAGTATTATGCGCTTGGCGTTTCCCCTGCTGTTCTTTGCGTTCATCGTTTCATGTACGGTTTTTTTCGTACAGGAAAAGATACTTACCAAAGCACAAAAGAATATTGAAGAAATACAAATGAAATTCATTAAAAAAGATTTTTCCAAAAATGCTAATGCCGAAAATATAGCTTTTATATCAAACAAAAATATTATCTTCGCGCGGAATTTCTCATCTGAACTAAAAACTATGTACGACGTTATCTCTTTCATTGAAAACAAAAATAACATTATCGTAAGCAAAATATTCGCTAAGTCTGCAGTATACAGCGATGAACAATGGATAGGCAACGACGTTACAATATACGATTTTGACGAAAACGGGACTATCATCAGCGCGCCCAAACATAGAAGTGAATATGGGTTATCTATCAAAGATACGCCTAACGAGTTATTGATCAAACAGAAATCATTTTTCAAGACGAGCTCAATCAGGGATCTATCGGAACAAATTGCGCGCCTTAAACGGCTTAAAGCTTATAATTTGCTGGCTAACCTTAAAATAGAATTTTACCAGCGAATAGTCACACCATTTGCACATTTATTCCTCATACTGGGAATATTGCCGCTAGCACTTGAAATAAGAAAACGCCGAGGCGGGTTCTCTTCGCTTAGTATCGGGTTTATCTGCAGTCTATTTTATTATTCGTTCGAGTCGTTCAGTATCGTACTTGCCAAAGAAGGCTATCTGCTGCCTATTTTCGGGATAGCGCTTGCACCGTTATTTTTCGTTACTATAGGCATAACCGGGTTACTGCTGATACGCTAGTTTGTTAGGTAAATAAACACGCGGAAGTTTTAGCGATAGGCGGCTTACTATTTCGTAAGGTATAGTATTAGCTAAACGCGCTATTTTTTCTACAGGTATGAAATCATCACCACTGCGGCCGAATAATAAGACCTCATCACCTTCCTTTACATCATTTCCGTTCTCAAGCTCAACCATTATGTGGTCCATGCAGACCCTGCCGACAACCGGATAGTTGCGCCCTTTAATTGAGACTATGCCCTTTCCCGAAAGCGACCATGGATAACCGTCAGCATAGCCGATCTCAACTGTCGCGATATACACGGAACGTTTTGCTATATATGTTCGGCCATACCCGACACTCATGCCTTTATCAACTTTTTTAATAAAAATAACACGGGACTTAAGCGCCATCACCGGCGCTACTTCTATAGGGATAGAATCTACAGGACTTATGCCGTACAATATTAAGCCCGGGCGAATCATATTTATGCATGCTTGCGGATAATTCAAGACACCCATACTATTGGCACTGTGTTTATATAAAAATGTTATACCAAGTGATTCCATATGTGATGTGAAAGAATTAAATTTGTTTATTTGCTCGATAGTAAAATTGGAATCTACATCCGCTGACGGAAAATGAGTATATATACCTTCTAAATATAAATTATCCAGTTCAGCAAGCTCTTTGACCAAAACAGCGGCGTCTTTATAATAATAACCCAGCCTGCCCATCCCTGTATCTATATGTACATGTACCGGACAGCGTTTGTTACGTTCTTTGGCTATACTGTTTAAAGATTTAGCGAAATGTAAATTAACGACCGTGGGCGTAATAGAATAATCAACAAATTTATCGGCAAACTCGCTTGATACTGAGCTTAGCACCAATATAGGTTCCGAAAAACCCGCGTCACGCAAGAAGATAGCTTCTTCCACACTGCCGACTCCAAAATAATTAACGCCCATTAAAGACAACTGCCGGGCAATAGGTATAACGCCATGGCCGTATGCCGATTGCTTGATTGTTGCTATTATTTTAACTGTACTACCGGCAAATTCACGTATAGCATTAAAATTATGTTTAAGCGCATCTAAGTTGATTTCTACCCAAGCGGGACGTATCATATTCATTGTTTATATTATTCGCAATTAGTGTAAAAAAGCAAGATACTTTTTTACACCCAACAACAGCCCTAAAAAGTCACTATTTTTTTTTATGGACCTGACAATCTTTAGGGTGAAGATATAACGGTTCACATTTATCGCTATCGGCAAATTCTTTATTGTTATATGCCGCTATGACAGCGTCCTTGAGATATGCAGCTTTCGGATATTTATCTACAGATACAACTTTAGTTAACGGATATTTTTGTGTTATCGCAGTTCTTATGCAATCGTTATATGTCACGATTATTTTGTCTTTGCCTGCTTTAACGGCTTCTTCTAAAGTGGTTAAACGCTCTTTACGGATATATGTATACAAACCGCCGGATATTTTAAATATGGCTGAATAGACCATCCCGCGATATGCGTTAATGATAACATTTCTCTCACCGTCGGGCTTTACGGATAGCGCACATGAGGCAAGACTATCGGTTATTATCATAGGCTTGTTAAGCGCTGTAGAAAACGCTTTGGCTACACTATATGCTACACGCAATCCTGTAAACGAGCCCGGCCCTTTCCCTACAGCTACCGCGTCAAAGTCGTTTAACGATATTTTATGTTCGCTGATTTTATTATTTATAATAGCCGGCAGACTTGAAGCGGCAAACCGCGCACGGCGGTTATAAACGAACTGTACCAATCCGTTGATTATACCGGCAAGAGAAACATTATCTGACGACGCTTCCAAAATTAAAATCGATGGTAATTTGTTTTTCATCCGGTAAATGGTCCTTTCAATCTTGACTGTTCGGCGCGCGAATAGCCCTTAAACGAAATTTTTATTATACGTGTGCTTTCTGATTTATATTTAAAATCTATATTAATATATCTGTCGAGTAAATGTTCAAATTTCCTACCCCATTCGATGAACGTTACTGTATCAGGCGCGTATAAATACTCTGTTAGGCCGGTATCATGTATGTCGGATACCTCCAATCTGTACAGATCGCTATGGCATACTGTAAATTTTTTACATTCATAAATGTTAATTAATGTAAACGACGGGCTAAATACACGATCACTGTAATTTAAACCGCGCAATGCTCCTTTAATAAAAGTTGTCTTGCCGCCGCCCAGCTCGCCGGATAGTATAACGATATCACCGGAGATTAAACAAGAAGAAAAGTCGGCACCAAGCTGAATTGTTCTATCAGATGTTTTGGATATTATCATGTTTACCTAAAATCCTGCGAATATTGGTTTTAAACGGCGGATAGATTACACCTCTGTCCGTTACTATAGCCGTTATAAGCTCTGCCGGCGTTACGTCAAATGCCGGGTTATATACGTCTATATCTTTAGGCGCGATATAAATCCTATCGCAAACTTTTCGCACCTCGTCAGGCATGCGCTGTTCGATCTTTATCTGTGCGCCTGTTTTTATGGAGACATCGAATGTACTAAACGGCGCGACAACATAAAAAGGTATTTTATGATAACGGGCCGCTACTGCTACATTATATGTACCTATTTTGTTTGCCGTATCGCCGTTAGCCGCTATCCTGTCAGCGCCCAAAAAAACTTTATCTATCAGGCCTTGCCGCATACAGTAAGCGGCCATATTATCACTTATAAGCTTACACGGCACGTTCATCTTGGCAAGCTCCCAAGCTGTCAGGCGTGCGCCCTGAAGTAACGGGCGTGTTTCATCGACATAAACAAATATATCTCTGTATTTTTTATGCGCGCCGGTAATAACGCCAAGTGCCGTGCCTATTCCTGCAGTTGCCAGAAAACCGGTATTACAGTGAGTCAATATTCTGTCAGATTTTTTTATTAAATGCAAACCCTGTTTTGCCATATTATTACATAGCATTATGTCCTGTTTGTGTATAGAGTTCGCTTCAATCAAGAAAGCCTTTTTTATTGCGATAGTGTTGTTAGTTATATTTTGGGTTAATACCTTTGCCATACGGTCAAGCGCCCAAAAAAGATTGACTGCCGTCGGGCGCGCGCTTTTTAAATAATCCAACGCGGACAGTGCCTGCTTTTTAAACGTGTCTTTATTGTCTGAAAATTTCAATGCGCAAATTGCAAAACCATAACCAGCAAATACACCTATAAGCGGAGCACCGCGGACACGCAATTGTTTTATTGCTGTGTATGTCTGTTTTAACGTTTTTGACTGGCGCCAGACCTCTCTTTGCGGTAAAAGACGCTGGTCGAGATAAAATAAGTAATTCTCTTTCGTGAATTTGATCGATTCCATAATTATATTCCTATTCTAAATATACGTTTGAAATTTCCTAAAACTGTACCGGCTAAAATATCCGGCGTTATCTCTTTTGCCGCTGAAACATAATCATAAACTTTTATTATGTCAAGCGGTGACGACGGCGTACGGTCAATACGCATGTACGGCGAATCCGTCTCAAGTAAAATATTTTCTAACGGGCACAAAATTAATGATTCCGTTATATGTTTCTTATTACGCAAAATATTAAGAGAAAACGAGACTGTACCGTTACGTTCTAAAATTTTATTTAAAAAACTCGTGTCATGTGAAAAACAATGGAAAACTACTGATCTGTAGTCATCATAATAATCGTTCAATATATCCAATATCCTATAGTTCTCGTACCTATTATGTATTGTGATAGGCAGACTTTTATTTTTCGCCAGTTCAATAAAAGTTCTTAATACACGTTCCTGTTCACGCATATCAATATCCGCTGTCTCATCAAGCCCGATCTCGCCAACTCCTATAACTGATTTTGAAGTGTCTATTAGATTTGAATAAATATTCATGATATCATTAGTGAATTTCGGGACAGAAAAAGGATGAAAGCCTGCCTGCCAGTAAACGTTAGCGTTATTATCAGCAAACGAACACGCGGCTTTTGCGGTTACTATATCTATGCTTGAATCTACGATAAGTAGATCGTTAGATATAAGTCCGCTAAAAATAGCTGACCTTAACTTGTCAGATAAAGTATATAAGTGGCAGTGTGAATCAATTAACATCTATACGCGGAAATAACGGTTGTTCTTTTTGTATTTTATAATCTTTCACTATACCCCAATCTATATCGTTGACCGAAAAATCAGCCGGGATACCCAACTGATGCATTACCGACTCGCAGGTTTGCGGCATTACCGGCCATAAACAAACAGTACAAATACGAATACCCTCGCATATCGCGTAAAGAAAATTGTTAAGCTCATCTGTTCGGCCTTCTTTACTCATAGTCCATGGTTTACTATCTTCTATATATTTATTCAAGACGGAAATAAAAGTATAAACTGACTCTATACCGACAGAAAATTCACAAGCAGTAAAACATTCTATATATTTGTCTTTCATGCTTGACAAGACCTGTGCAAAATTTTCCGGTATAGGTACATCAGCGCCAGTGACAATGCCGTCAAAATATTTCTCCGACATATTAAGTGTGCGGTATACCAGGTTACCGAAATCATTGGCAAGATCACTATTGTAACGTGTAAATATCGCCTGCCATGAAAAATTACCGTCTAGCCCTACCGGTATCTCGCGTAATAGAAAAAACCGTAAGGCGTCTACTCCGACCTGCTCAATAACGTCGAAAGGGTCAACTACATTGCCTAACGATTTTGACATCTTTTGGTTATCGAATTTCCACCAGCCGTGAGCAAATACGGTTTTAGGGACTTCCAACTCCAACGCTTTAAGCATTATAGGCCAAAAGACCGCATGATGGCGTATTATATCTTTCGCCATGAAATGTATATCTGCCGGCCAAATATTATTAAACTGCATATCGTTCACGCTGTAACCCGGCGCGCTAATATAATTAAGCAAAGCGTCAAACCAAACATAAACTATAAAATCTACATCTTCCGGGAACTCTATACCCCAGGTAAGACGTTTTGCCGGACGCGAAATACAAAGATCCTGTAATGTGTTTTTTTCAAGAAAAGATTTTATTTCGTTAAAACGCGACTTAGGTTTGATAAAATCGGGATTTTTCGATAGATGCTCTAAAAGCCACGATTGGTATTTAGAAAGTTTGAAAAAATAATTCTCCTCCTCTATAAGTTCAAGTGCACGCCCGCAATCAGGGCATAGCCCTTCGGTATCTTTCACCTGTTCTTTCGTCCAGAACGCTTCGCATGGCAGACAATATAAGCCTTGATATTTTTCTTTATATATATCACCTTTATCGTATATTTTTTTTATCGCAAGTTTTACGGTCTCACAATGCTGTTTATCTGTTGTACGAATAAAATGGTCATAAGATATATTAAGTTTCGACCATAACTTTTTAAATTCTTCAACAACGCCGTCTATAAATTCTATCGTCGTTTTGCCGCTATCCTGCGCGGACTTTTTTATTTTCTCGCCATGCTCATCCGTACCGGTAAGAAAGAAAACATCACGACCCAAAAGACGGGCAAAACGCGCGGCACAATCCGCAATAACCGTTGTATAGGCATGTCCTATATGAGCTTTAGCGTTAACGTAATATAACGGAGTCGTTACATAAAATTTCTTACTCATCAGACTCGCTGTCCTTATCTTTTGTATTGTTTTTCTTGTCATCAGTTTTCTTATGCGGGCAGTTGAAATCAAGTTTCTCGATACGCCCGTCCTCTAATGAGACATGCGCTACACGTTTAAGAACATTAACCGCGATAACTTTGCCTTTGCCCGCCGGAGTGTCGACCATCTGGCCCTCTTTAGGCAGGCCTTTGGAACATTCCTTATAAGTTTTATATTCGTAAGATAAACAGCACATCAAGCGCCCGCAAATACCCGATATCTTACCGGAAGTAAGCGGCAGTTTCTGGGTTTTGGCCATCTTCATACTTACAGGTTCGAAATTCTTCAAAAAACGTATACAGCATAATGTTTCACCGCAAGGGCCTACGCCGCCAAACATCCTGGCTTCGTCCCTAACGCCTATCTGACGCATCTCTATCCTGCGTTTAAATACTTTCGCCAAATCTTTTACCAACTCGCGAAAATCTATACGCCCTTCAGAAGTAAAATAAAAAACTATTTTTTTACGGTCAAACGAATACTCCGCTTCGACAAGCTTCATATCAAGTTTGTACTCACGTATCTTGCGAAGACACATACGCATGGCCTCTTTAGATTCTTTCTGATTGCGCTCTATCCGTTCTTTATCTTCGTCATTCACACGACGGACAATATTTTTAAACAACCCGCCTTTATTTTCACGCTCTGATATATCTTTATCTTTGACATCCATTACCATGCCGTATTCCACACCGCGGTCCGCTTCAACTATAACATAATCGTTTACCTGCACTTCCTCTTTAGACCTATAACTCATTATCTGTCCGGCTTCTCTCAAACGTACAACCGCTATTTGCATTTGGCACCCCTTATTTAATTTTTCATGTAAGCGTTAAGAACATTAAACGCTAAGTTTTCGTTCACGCTCATTGACGACATCCATACCTCAAGTATTTTGTCCATTATTATCTCGAGCTCTTCGCCCGTATACTGTTCTAAAAAAGATGAAATATCATCATCATAAAATTCACTTTCACCGTTAACACGGCTTATAAGTTCTTCGTGTACCAGCTTAGCCAAATCGCTGAAAAAATTCATTAGCAAATCACGTTTACCTATTTTTATCTTATCGCCACGCAAAAAAGATATTATAAGAGATTTATCCATCTTGTCAGTTACAGAAACGTTCGGTATAAATATCTTGCGGCAGCGCGAGACAATCGTCGGAAGCAGCCCGTCAGTTTTGTTAGTATTAAGAATAATAACGGAATTTTCCGGCGGTTCTTCGAGCGTTTTTAAAAACGCGTTAGAGGCGTCTATACCCATAGTATCGGCATTACGTATGTATAGTATCTTCTTGTTTAATTTATACGCTTTAAGCGCTAAAAAGCCCTGCGCTTTGCGTATCGCGTCTATCTTTATTGATATCGTATCCGGCTCTATTATCCGAAGATCGGGATGTTTAAGCTCATTTATCTTCAAACAATCCCAGCATTTACCGCAAAACATCTCGGAATCTTTACATGCTATCGTTTTGAAAACATCCGATATTAATTTGTCGTTCTCACCAATAAATAAATATGCCGGCGCCAATCTATCGGTTGAACATATAGAGCGAAAATAATTTATTATTTTATTATTTAAATCGTTCATGGTATTAGGCCCTGTCCTTCTAAAAATTCTGTTATTACCATATTGACTCTGAAATAAAGTTCATCTAATGTGCAATCGGCATCTACAACCTTAACCCGTTTATGATCTTTTTTGGCTATATGCAGATAGCCCTGACGTATACGTTCATGGAAACTTATCTCACGTGATTCTATCCGGTCTTTTTCATCTATACGCGCCAGACCTTTTACTACCGGTACATCAAGGAAAAGTGTTAAGTCAGGGATAACACCCAGATTGAACATAGCTGCGGCTTTTTCAGCCAAGGCGCCTAATTGACAGCCAAAACCCTGATAAGCTATTGTAGAGTCAAAAAATCTGTCACAAATAACTATATCAAACTCGTTAAACGCGGCTTTAAGCTCCTGCTCTATAAGCTGCGTGCGAGCGGCTAAATAAAGCAATAGTTCGATATGATAAGACATCTCAGTGTTAGTTTTGTCAAGAAGCAGATGCCGTATCCGTTCGCCTAAGGATGTTGAACCGGGCTCACGAAAGACCTCAACACTATAACCCCTGTCAAGCAGCATAGAGTTAAGATAGTTTATCACACTGCTTTTACCGCAGCCCTCCAGTCCTTCGATTGTTATAAACCTGCTTTTTTTTATATCATTCTTTTCCATGTCGTACCGTCCTTATTATCATTAAGTGTAACACCTTTTTCCAATAAAGTCTTACGGATAGCATCCGCTTTTTCATATTCTTTGTTTTTTTTGCATTCAAGACGTTTGAGAATACATTCTTCTATCTCATCGTCAGTAATATTATTATACTGATTAAGGTTAAAATCCAGGACAAATATATCTGCGACGCGATTAATAAATCCTTGAGCATAGCACATCTTGCTTAAAGTATCATCTGTCATATTTTTATCCATTAAAGCATTCGCCGTACTTACCAGATCAAAAAGCACAGCCAACGCTTTAGGCATATTAAAATCATCGTCCATAGCTGTTCTGAACATATCGTCAAAAGATACGCCGTCAATTGTAAGTTCAGCAGATTCTAAGTTTCTACCTGCAAGAGCTGAAGATAAACGTGCCCGTAAGGTAACTATCCTGTCATAAGCTTTCTTGACCTCCTCTATTATATCCCATGAAAAGTCTATTGAACTTGAATAGGTCGCCCGTAAAAAAAACATTTTAAGTATATCGGCCGGTATTTTATCCAAGACATCACGTACCGTGAGAAAATTACCCAGCGATTTCGACATTTTCTGTTTTTCAATTGTAAGCAAACCGTGATGTATCCAATACTCGGAAAATTTAGTATCTGTCAATGCTTCGGATTGAGCAATCTCGTTTTCATGATGCGGAAATACAAGGTCACGCCCACCGCCATGGATATCTAAAGTATCACTGCCCAAAAATTTCCTGCTCATAACGGAGCATTCTATATGCCAGCCCGGCCGGCCGCGTCCCCACGGGCTTTCCCAAAAAGGTTCGTCATCTTTAGATGCCTTCCATAACGCAAAATCAAGCGGATCTTTTTTATCCGGATCGTTGTCTATTCGAACAGAAGACAGCAAATCATCGATTTTCTTGCCGGATAATTTGCCGTAATCTTTAAATTTACGGACAGAAAAATACACATTGCCGTTTGATGGATAGGCATAACCTTTTTCGATAAGAGCAGTTATATAATCCTGCATATCTTTTATATTTTCCGTCGCTTTAGGCTCAACATCAGCTCTCGGGATATTCAATGCCCTAAGATCGCTATAGTAACTATCAATATATTTTGTTCGTACATCATCGAACACCTGTTCTATTACATTACGCCGTTGGTCATTTGAAAGGCTGTCGTTCAGTTGTCCATCCTTGGCCGCCAGTTCTTTTGCCTTATTTATTATCTTATCGTCAACGTCAGTAATATTACGGACAAAGGATACTTTGTAACCGGAAAATTTGAGGTATCTGCGTATAACTTCAAATAAATATAATGACCGTGCGTGGCCTATATGACAATGGTCATAGACCGTAACCCCGCAAGTATACATATTTATTCTATTATTGTTTATAGATTTAAATTCTTCTTTAGTTTTACTTAATGTATTCTGTATTTTTAGCATCCTGCTACTCCGGCAACCGCGATACACGCTATCGCGTCCGCACCGCCTAAAATAGGCAGTTGTTCTTTAGATTTTATTTTTATGTTTACCGATTCTGTCCCTAACAGTGTAATTAACGAATTCTTTATTTGCTCTTTATAACCTTTAAGTTTCGGCCGATCGGCTATCAGTGTAACATCAATATTTACCGTACGGAAATGCCCGTCTATCTTCTTTAAGATAAAGTCCAAGATATTCTTACTGTCTATACCTTTTGAGCTGTCATCTTCCGGCGGGAAATAATCTCCTATATCGCCCAAACAGCAGGCCCCGCATATAGCATCACAAACAGCATGAAGTAAAACATCGCCGTCAGATACGGCCAGCAGTCCGTTATCATCTGAAAGTTTCGCGCCGCCTAAAATAAGAGGTTTAGGCTCATTAGCAAAGCTATGCACATCAAAGCCCAAACCGCTGTAATATTCTCTCTCTGACACTGTCAAATACTCCTTTTTTTTGCTAATACACGCGCACAGAGCAAATCTCCGGGGTATGTTATTTTAAAGTTATTATCATAAGAGTCAACTATTTTTACGTTCGTTCCTAATCGTTCGATAGCCTGCGCGTCATCGGTAAAATCTTCTTTTGTAAATTTAGTATAAGCCTTGATTAGAAGTCTACGTTCAAAAGCCTGAGGCGTATGAACAGCAATAAGTCTATCACGATCTAAAGTTTTATCGACATACCCGGATTTAACAGATTTTATAGTATCGGAGACTTTACGCGCGCAAATAACGGCCTTTTCTCCCGATTTTAGCTGAGTTAAAATCCTGCCGACAAGTTTTCTGTCAATAAACGGACGAGCAGCGTCATGGATAATAACATAATCTATATCGCTGTCTAACATCTTTATACCATTTAAGACAGAATCGCGTCTTCGTTTGCCGCCTTCAGTAACAACAACGTTACGGCCTCTAAGTTCACGTTTTGCCCAATTTATTCTATCATGCCCGACTACGGCCACAATAGATGAAATGGCTTTAACAGTCAAAAAAATATCAGATGATATAGACAATAACGATCGGCTGTTAAGCCTTATCGCAGCTTTATCTACATTACCCAGACGTATACCTTTACCTGCGCCAACTATTACAGCTCCTATTTTCATATATCTCAGAAGTCCTTCATTGCTATAGCCTTAGACGGGCAATCTATTATATATTGAATCTCAGATTGCTTAGTTAACCAATTTCGCGAATACTATCCTGCCGCTTGGACTTTGTAACACGGAATTAACTTCAACATTTGCCGTTTTACCTATAAGCCATTTAGCGTTTTCTACTACAACCATCGTGCCGTCATCTAAATAACCTATCGACTGGTTATGTTCCTTACCCTCTTTAACCAAACGTAACGAAAACCGTTCACCAGCAACAAATATAGGCTTGAGCGCGTTAGCCAGATCGTTTATATTTAATACCTGAACACCCTGAAGCTGGGCTATTCTGTTAAGATTATAATCTGTTGTTAAAACCTTCGCGTCACGTTCTTTACCCAGATGTATTATTTTTTCATCAACTGTCTTTACGGCTGTAACTTCATCATCAAAGATCACAACTTCAATATTCGGTTCTTTTTTTAGTAAATGCAGCATCTCTATACCGCGCTTACCTTTTTGTCTCTTCATATGATCCGTTGAATCAGCTAACGCCTGCAGTTCATTAAGAACAAAACGCGCTACAAGGAAACGCGCCTCAAGAAAACCTGTCTTGACAATATCTAATATACGCCCGTCTATTATACTGCTTGTATCAACAACTATAGCTTCCTCCCGTAATTCCTGGCGTTTAAACTTAACATACGGTATAACAACGTTAAACTCACTTTCACCTTTAAGACCCAACGTAAGTCCTAAATAAATGAATATAACCGAAACTATATACTGAGTATTATCAACTATGATCTTGTCCATATGAAAGACCTTTAACGCTTCCCCGAAAAGTTTAGCCAATAGTAGCCCTAAACATATACCGAAAACCGCGCTTGTCAGGCCTTTAAGTGAAACTTTACGGGCCATAGCCTCAATCAAAACAACGACTATGCCGATAGCCAACCCGCCCAGTATGCCATAAAACTGAGGCACACTCTTAAGTGCCGCGCCTGCTATCCCGCAAACCAGAATAAAAAAAATACGTAAAAATACCAAACCCCACATAAAAATTCCTCCTTATTAAAAAAAAACACAAATTAAATAAAAAACTTATTATAAAAATCGTCTAACGTATCACAATATATGATTTCACAAGCCAATCCTTTATTCAAGCCTTTCTTATTGGCTTTAGGTATATAACATTTAGAAAAATTTGACTGTTCAACAGTTTTAAGACGCATGTTCATATGACTAACTGTACGGAATTCACCGGCAAGTCCCACTTCAGCGATAAACGCCGTATCAAGCGGGATATCTTGTTCTTTAAAACTAGACAGAACCGCTACAACCGCTGACAAGTCAGCTGCCGGATCGTTTATCCTTAAGCCGCCGGCTACATTCAAAAATATATCTTCACCGACCAACGGCAACTTCAAACGCTTCTCTATTATAGCAGTCAAAAGTGAGAATCTATTATTATCAAACCCTATTGTTCTACGCCGGACATTGGCAAAACTCGCACGGCTGACAAGCGCCTGCACTTCGACAAGCATCGGACGTATACCCTCTATGATACACGCAACGCTGCTGCCTGAAACCGATTTTTCTTTGTGCGGTAAAAAGATATCCGATGTTTTTGATATTTCTTTGAGCCCGTCAGATAACATATCGAACAAGACTATGTCCCCTGTAGGACCGAACCGGTTTTTTGTCGCACGCAATATCCTGTAATGCGACATCTTCTCGCCTTCGAAATATAACACACAATCAACTATATGTTCCAACAGTTTCGGACCGGCTATTATACCGTCTTTCGTTACATGGCCTACAACAAAAACGCCTATCCCTTCTGTTTTGGCCATATGTGTCAAAAAGTCTGCACAGCCGCGAATTTGTGAAACACTGCCTTTAGCGCCGTCACATTCGGGGCAATAAACTACCTGAACAGAGTCAATAATAACAAATTTGTAATTACCTTTACGTACATGCTCATAAACAGCCAGTAAATCATCTTCGCCTATAACATATAAATTTTCAAAATCGGCGTTAAGCCGCTTGACACGTAAAGCTATCTGCTGCGGAGATTCCTCCGCGCTGACATATAGAGTTTTATATTTTTTCGAGATTTGAGCGGCAACCTCAAGCAATAAGGTAGATTTACCTACACCCGGCTCGCCGCCGACAAGTATTATCTCTCCTTCAACCAACCCGCCTCCCAAAACACGGTCAACACCTTCTATCCCGCAAGGGATACGGTCAAAAGTATTGCTTTTGATCTCTTTTATTAATTGCGGCTCGACATTATCTTTTTTGAAAAGCATACCTTTTCGAGGTTTTCTATTCTGAACGACTATGTCATCTTCCACAAAGCTTTCCCATGCACCGCATAAAGGACATTTACCTATCCACTTAACCGATTTGTATCCGCACTCATTACAATTATACATAATTAACCTCAGAATTCACTTCTGTATTCATAACCAAGCATTGTATCGTTTTTTTCCATACGTAGCCGCAAAAATTCGTTATCTTCAAGCTTATAACGCACCTCAGTACCTGCAGATTGACGGTCTTCATTTTTTTCTGAAGAATCAATCATAATATCAAACGCGTTATCAACTGTTTTACGAATTCCGAAATTACTATGGCTTTCTGTCAT
>JAQVMQ010000060.1 GCA_028703535.1 Candidatus Omnitrophota bacterium
TGGCAAAAACCCGAACTAATAAAAATAAGACTTAATTCTGAACAAGCGGTATTGAGTTGTTGTGATAATTCAGGACGTGCTATGCAGTATGGATCCATGGGTAGTTTTAAATGTGTAGCAACAGCATATATGAATTGTGGCAGTGGGTCAAGCTCACCGTCTAGTTAATTTTAATAATAATTTTAAGGGAAAGATTTTGGTTTTTTTCTGGTGAGAGGAAAAAAAGATAGATATTTTTTTATAAAAAATTGGCGGAGAGGGTGGGATTTGAACCCACGGTGAGAATAAACCCACACCGGTTTTCGAGACCGGCGCCTTAAACCGAGCTCGGCAACCTCTCCTTTAAGTAATGATTTGTATTAATGAACTGCGGCTATAAAAGAATAGCTAAATATGCGCGAGGGGGGACTTGAACCCCCACGGTGTTATCCACATGAACCTGAATCATGCGCGTCTGCCATTCCGCCACTCGCGCAAAAAATGAACAAGAATCAAACTTGATTATATCAATAAATATTTTATCGACAAATATTATTTAAAGACTATTCATAGAAATTTGATAAAATATAGATATATGCGTATCGTAAACAAAACAAAGTTTCTTTAGAATACAGCATATAGTTATGAAAAGGGACAATAAAGTCTTGTGGTAAAAGCAAGTCCTGTATAGATAGAATCATTTTGGAAAAATACGCCCAAAAACAGGGAAAGAAGAAAGCCAAAAAAGTTTAATGATGGCATTGGGAAAAATGGAGGTATGGGCGTGAAAAAGAAAGAAGAAAAGACACAGACGTTTAAGAAAAAATGGACATCTATAGATATAGCGCGTGTAAAGCTGAATCCCGAACAAGCAGTTTTAACATGTTGTGATTCAATAACCCGTCAGCAGGTGACAATGACCGCGCAATGTCCATCTAATGCGCCTGATTGCGGGACAGTGTTAGCTTTGAGTAGTAGTTGAAGTTTTATATTGAGGCTGGCATATCTTCCAGGTTGTAAAACTGTCAAAGTAAGTTAAAATATTCTCTATATTAAAACAGATAAAATTTTAATTTGCACTCAAATAGTTATGAAAAAGCGTGAGCATCAACAACAAGTTTTTTTATCAGGGAACGAAGCAATAGCTTTTGGCGCGTGGGCTGCGGGTGTTTGTTTCGCTTCTGCTTATCCGGGCACTCCTTCAACTGAGATTTTAGAAACTTTATCAAAATTCTCTGAACTTGAAGCACAATGGGCAGTAAATGAAAAAGTTGCTTATGAATCAGCTTTTGGAGTATGTATTGCCGGAAAAAGGGCTTTAACTGCTTGTAAACATGTAGGTTTGAATGTTGCTATGGACCCGTTAATGACGACAGTATATAGTGGAGTTAATGCCGGGTTTGTAGTTGTTGTAGCGGATGATCCAGGAATGCATTCTTCTCAAAACGAGCAGGACACAAGGCTTGTTGCTTCTTATGCCAAAATACCTCTATTAGAACCGGCTTCACCGTCTCAATGTTATTTGTTCATACAGCAAGCGTTTAATATAAGTGAAAAATTTGACATACCCGTACTTTTAAGAATAACAACAAGGGTTTCTCATACAAAAGAATCTTTTTATATTGATAGAAAAAGAGAAAATGTTTCTAAAAAAAGAGATAAAAACCCAAAAAAATATGTCATGATCCCGGGACATGCCAGATTAAGACATCTTGACCTTGAAAAACGTTTATTAAAACTTGAAAAATTTTCTGAAAAGACAGCGTTTAATAAAGAAGAAATAAATAATACAAAAACAGGTTTTATTACAAGCGGTGTTTCGGATATGTATGCTAGAGAGGTTTATCCTGATGCCTCTTTTTTAACATTAGGTATGTCTTTCCCTTTTCCTGCCGAAAAAGTTAAAAATTTTGCTAAAAAAGTAAAAAAACTTTATGTTATTGAAGAATTAGAACCTTTCATTGAAAATAAAATAAAACAGGAAGGCATAAAAGTTATAGGTAAAGATGCGTCATGGTATTGCGGGGAGTTAAGCCCGTCGGCTGTAAAAAAAATAGTCCAGCTAAAACCCAACGAAAGTAAAACGATAAAAGCTCGAAGGCCTTTATTGTGCGCGGGGTGTCCGCATAGACCTACTTTTTACTCTTTAAAAAAGACGGGAGCATATATTACTGGAGACATAGGCTGTTATACTTTAGGGGCACTTGAGCCTTTGGCTGCACTTCATACACAGATTTGTATGGGAGCAAGTATCCCGTTTTTTGAAGGCATGGGGAAAATATGCAAAAACGAGAAAACAATAGCTGTGATTGGAGATTCCACGTTTATTCATACGGGCATTAACGGGCTTATTAGCGCTGTTTATAATGGCGCTAAAGGTGTGATAGTTATTATGGATAATTCCATTACAGCCATGACAGGTGGTCAACAAAATCCTGCAACGGGGATAACCTTGCAGGGAAAGCAAACAAAAAAACTTTCAATAGAAGCAATCTGTAAAGCTTTAGGCGTAGATAATGTGGATGTAATAGACCCGTATCATACGAAAGCCTTTCAAGAGTTGCTTAAAGTGAGGTTGAAAGAGGCTAAACTTTCTGTGATTATAGCGCGTTCGCCTTGCAAGATGATTGATCGTACAAAAAAATCTCCGTTTCAAATTAATATCGAAAAATGTAAAAAATGCGGACAATGTCTATTGTTAGACTGTCCGGCTATCACTAAACAGGAAGATATAATAAAGATAGATGAAAATTTATGCGTAGGTTGTGGATTATGTGCTCAACTTTGTAAGTTTAAGGCAATTGAGCAGAGAAAGAAAACATGAAAAAAACTTTTACAATATTATTTTACGGTATAGGCGGACAAGGTGTGCTTACAGCTTCTGAAATATGTGCTTTGGCCTGCATGAATGAAGGCTTTCATGTTAAGAAATCAGAAGTAAAAGGCATGGCGCAGCGTGGCGGTTCGGTTGAGTCTTATGTTAGGTTCGGTAAAAACGTTTATGCTCCTTTACCAGAAGACGAAACGACAGATATTCTTGTCTGCTTATCTACAGAAGAATATTTAAGAATGAAAAATCAATTAAAAGCTACCGGCAAAGATCTTTTCTCTTACCTTGATAGTGCAGATAAAGCTGTCGGAGATAGAAAGATATTTATCAATACCTATATATTAGGTGCATTGTCTGTATTTTTACCCGTAAAAGAAGAAAATTGGCTGAAAGCGTTAGATGATAAACTTAAAAAAGCAAAAGAAGAAAATAAACAGTTTTTTTTAATGGGCAGAAAGAAGGCTCAAAATGATATTTAATGAAAAGATAGAATGTATAAATAAAGAAGAACTTAGACAAATTCAAAGTAAACGATTAAAAGAATTAGCCCAAAGAGTTTGTGATAACTCTTTATTTTATAAAAAAAGATTTTCAGATTTAGGTATAACGCCCAAAGATATAAAGTCAATAGATGATATAACAAAACTTCCCTTTACAGAAAAAGATAATCTTCGTGATAATTATCCGTTTAATATATTTTCACAACCCCTTGAAGATATAAGAGAGATACATGTTTCAAGCGGGACAACAGGAAACCCGGTAGTTGCGGGATATTCTCAGGAAGATCTTGATCTTTGGGCTGATGTTATAGCAAGGTCTCTATGTTGTGCAGGTGCTGTGCCGGGTGACATGATACAGGTTGCTTATGGCTATGGACTTTTTACCGGAGGGCTTGGATTGCACTACGGCAGTCTTAAACTAGGGTTGACGGTTATACCCTGTTCTTCAGGTCAGACTAAAAGACAATTAAAAATATTAAAAGATTTTAAACCAAGGATTTTAGCATGTACGCCGTCGTATGCTTTATATATGGCAGAAATTGCTAAAGAATCGGGATTTGATTTTAACGATAGCAGTTGGGAGATAGGGATATTTGGAGCGGAGCCCTGGAGTGAAGCTATCCGCAAAGAAATAGAAAAGGCATGGGGAATAAGTGCTCTTGATATTTACGGATTATCGGAGATAATTGGGCCTGGTGTTGCTTGTGAATGTCATTTAAAAAAAGGGTTACATATCCCCGCAGATGTGTTTTATCCCGAAGTCATAGATTTAAAAACAAGCAAACCGGTTCTTCCGGGTGAATCGGGGGAGTTGGTTCTTACTCCGATAACCAAAATGGGTATGCCTTTGATCAGATATAGAACAAGAGACATTGTGAGCATAGATTATTCACGTTGTGAATGCGGAAGGACATCGCCTAGAATAAGTAAGATATTGGGACGGACGGACGACATGATTATAGTAAGAGGCATAAATGTTTTTCCTTCACAAATTGAAGAAGTACTTCTTGCGATAGAAGGTACACAACCTCATTATCAGTTAATAGTAGAAAGAGAAAAAAACGGTTTAGATAAATTAGAAGTTTTGGTGGAGCTTAAAGATTCTTTTTTTTCAGATGAAGTTAAATCGCTTCAACATTTTGAAAATCGTATTTCTAAAGAGATAGAATCTGTTTTAAGCATAGGGGTTAAAATCCGGTTAGTTGAGCCTAAGACCATAGAGAGAAGCGAAGGGAAATCAAAAAGAGTTATAGATAAAAGAAATTTGTAAAAGGAGTAGTTAAAATGAAAATAATTCAGGTTTCTGTTTTTCTTGAAAATAAAAAGGGCAGAATACATGATGCGGTTCATGTTTTAGGGGCAGCTAATGTAAACATTAAAGCTTTAACTATAGCTGAAAATGAAGAATTCGGTGTTTTAAGGATGGTTCTTGATAATCCTAAAGATGGAGTTGCGGCCTTGAAAAAAGCTGGTTTTGTCGCTTCAATTACAGATATTGTCGCGGTTGAAGTTGATGACCGGCCCGGCGGATTGGCAAAAGTTTTAAAAATACTGGATGAAAATAACATAAATTTGGAGTATATGTACGCATTTGTTGAAAAAACGGCATCTAACGCCATAGTTGTCTTTCGTTTTGATGATGCTGATAAAGCTATAAATGTGTTAACTGAAAATAATATACGTATTTTAGGAAAAAAAGATATACAGGCGTTTTAATTTATGGAAACAAGTAATTCTGCTTTAAAAGACAGGTTCGCAAAATATTTAGGTATAGAAATAATATCTGCCGGCAAAGATTTTTCTAAAGTCAAGCTTATGCTCAAGCCTGAGTTTATTAATGGAGCAGGTTTTGTGCAGGGAGGAGTGTTGTTTACCTTAGCAGATTATGCTTTTGCTTTATCTGTTAACTTCCAGGATGCAGGTCTTGCGGTGAATGCCAATATAAATTTCATTAAAACAGTTTCTTTAGAAGATAAAGAAATCTATGCCGAGTCAAAACTTATATCAAGAACCCGCAAACTAGGGACATATCAAATCAATGTATTAAATAAGGCAAATGTCATATTGGCACAAGCCATGTCCATAGCGTATTTTAAGGATTAAATACTTTAAAAATCCGGAATAAATTCTTATTTTTAACGTCTAAAAGATAAAAGACTTTAAAATAGGAGGAAAATATGAAGAGACTAAACACAAAATTATTTTTTATTTTAATTTTATTGAGTGTTTTACAAGTAAATAATGTTTTAGCGCAACCCATGCCACGTCATGGCGGACACGATGAAATCCGAATAGGCAGAGAAAAATATCGTTATCATAACGGCAGGTTTTATAAACCTGGGTGGTTTGGCTTATTTGAGATAATAGTTGAGACACCGCCTATAGGCGCGGTTGTTACAGTTTTGCCGGTGGGGTATAGAATAGTTTTAGTTGAGGGCATTGCATATTATCGTTATGGTGATATATATTATAGAGCTTGTCCTACAGGTTATATTGTAGTTCCTGATCCGGAAGTCGTAGTTACACCTATTACCTCTACTGCTGTTACTATTAAAAAAACATCGAAGTCCGAAGAGGCTACAACAATAAATATACCAAATATAGACGGTACTTTTACTGCTGTTCGACTGACTAAACAAAAAGAAGGGTATGTAGGCCCGCAAGGCGAATATTATGAAAAGCACCCTACAGTTAAACAATTGAAAGTATTATATGGTAAATAAAAAAAATAGCATTAAAATATATTAAGGTAAAAAAGGGGGCAAAATGAAGATTATAAAAGAAAAGGTTTTTTCCGTATGCGTTATTTTTTCTATTTGTTGTTTAATAACAAGTATTGTGTTAGCACAGCCTGACCAGAATCAGCGTCCGCAGCCTCCATCGGCAAGTAGTATAGTGGAAAAATTGCAGCAAGAATTAGATTTAAGTGATAGACAGGTAATACAGGTTACACCTATTATAGAAAGTCAAATACAGCAAATGCGTTCTATGATGGAAGATATGAAAGGGCAGAGGATGGACAGAGATTTGTTAAGGGCGAAACTAGAGCAAATACTGGAACAAACTGAGAATAAGCTTTCAAAACATCTTACTGCGGAACAAATGAAAAAATGGAAAGAAAGACAGGCTCAAAGGGGACAACAAGGAAGAAACGCGCAGAATACCCAATAGTAAAGATTTTTATTAAACCAACTTAACAAAGACAAAAAAGCAGAGAAAAAGAAGATAAAATAAAAAGATGAAAGAAATCGGAAACCATAATTTAAATAATAGCCGGTTCCGAGAGCAAAACAAATCGGGAAAGCAAAACTGGCTTAATCCCGAAATAACAAAA
>JAQVMQ010000061.1 GCA_028703535.1 Candidatus Omnitrophota bacterium
GTATATCCAGAGCCTTCTAGATGACCGCTAAATACTCTCGAAGGCGAAGAACATCAGCGGGAACTCACTCTTACGAGTAAGAAGGAACCGGTGCAACACCGGCAAATAAATTGTTATTAGCAATTATTTTTTGTCAGCTCCCTTAACGCAGGATCCGACGCTCACGACACGCTCCCGACATTATCACTATCAAGTCGAACCCATTTCACCCCCGAATAAATACAGAAAAAATAGTGATAGCTAATTTAGAAAGAACCGTTTGGATTAAAACTACCATAAATATATAAAAAATACAAGAAACAAAAAAGAACGGGAAAAGCAAAACTCTTCCCGTTCTTTTTATAAAAACCACTCATTAATTAATCTTCAACAGAAATAGCATCGACAGGACACTGCGTCGCGACTTCCTTAACTGAATCAGAAGTGCAATCAGGGTTAGTTACAACTGCTATCCCGTTATCGCTAAGTTCAAAACATTCAGGACATGCGTTAACACATAAACCACAACCTACACAAACGTTCTCATCAATTTTAACTTTTGCCATTACTCTATCCTCCTCCTGGTTTTATTATTTTCCCTGCGAATAGTCCATTTCCGCAAGATACTTATACAACCTAAATCTTCTTATTACATCTTCCTGTGATTTATCTAAAAGCTCTTTCGCACGTTCAGGATTTATTTTCAAAAGTGCCTTGAATCTGTTTTCCGCATAAATATAATCAGATAAAGAAATCGACGGATCACGAGAATCAAGTTGTAAAGGATTTTTATTTTCTTTTGATAAATCAGGATTGTAACGCATTAATATCCAATCGCCTGAATTAACAGCTTTTTTCTGAGCATCTATACCTTTATTCATTTCTATACCATGTGCAATACAATGTGTATAGGCAATAACAATAGACGGCCCATCATATTTTTCAGCTTCAGCTAAGGCTTTAATTGTCTGCATCGGATTAGCGCCAATCGCGACACGTGCGACATAAATATTGCCATAGCTCATCATAAGCATAGCTAAGTCTTTCTTAGGCAATGGTTTGCCTGCAGCCGCAAACTTAGCAATCGCGCCCATAGGTGTTGCTTTTGACATCTGTCCGCCGGTATTGGAATATACACCTGTATCCAAAACAAGAACGTTAACGTTCTTACCTTGAGCCAGCACATGATCAAGACCGCCATAGCCTATATCATAGGCCCATCCGTCACCACCCAGTATCCAAACTGATTTCTTTACCAAATAATCTGCTATATCTAACAATTCAGCAGCTATCTTATTAGATTTATTCGGTAACAGCACTTCTTCTTTAAATTTGTTTACATTGACACGCTGTATCTCTATATCTACAGCGGTTTCCTGTTTAGCCGTAATAATAGTTTCTATCAATTCTTTCGATTTTGGAACTATCTCATCCGGTAAGGATTTCAACAAACCAAGCGCATGTTTTTCTATCTGATCAACGCTTAATTTCATACCAAACCCAAACTCCGCATTATCCTCAAAAAGTGAATTTGACCAGGCAGGCCCTTTCCCATCATCACGAACACAATACGGTGTAGTAGGCAAATTACCGCCGTAAATAGAAGAACAACCTGTGGCATTGGCAATCAAGGCTCTATCGCCAAACATCTGTGTCAAAAGTTTAACATATGGTGTCTCTCCACAACCGGCGCACGCACCTGAAAACTCAAATAATGGACGCATAAGCTGCGAGCCTTTTATAGTATTCATTCCAAAAGAATTTTCTTGAGGTGTAATATCGGGGATATTCAGGAAAAATTCGAAGTTTTCTTTTTCTTTATCTCTTACCCCAACTTGCGGTACAAAATAAAGTGCTTTTTGGCCGGTTGGTTTATTGTCCTTATCCTTCTGTAATGCCGGACAGATATTTAAACATGCCCCACAACCGGTACAATCTTCCGGTGCAATCTGTATCGTGCATACTTTATCCTGCATATCTTTACCCATGGCAGGCATGGATTTAAAAGTCTCCGGTGCATTTGTTAAAATATCTTTTTTATATATTTTCATCCGTACAGCGGCATGCGGACATATCATTGAACATTGACCGCATTGAATACATGTCTTTTCATCCCAGCACGGGATATTAACCGCAATATTGCGTTTTTCATATTGCGATGTTGACGTAGGAAAAGTCCCATCCTCCGGAAAAACCGATACAGGAAGCTCATCGCCTTTACCTTCAATCATCTTGGCAGTAACTTCTTTAACAAAATCAGGAGCACAAGCCGGCACAACGTCAGGACGGACAACAGTACTGGTTGCGGTCGAAGGCACCGTTACTTCTTCTATACCGGCAACGGCTTTATCGACACCTAAGCAATTTATCTCAACGATCTTGTCACCCTTTTTGCCGTATGTCTTCTTTATGGCGTCTTTTATCGCCTGAACGGCTTTCTCTGTTTCAATTACATCGCTCAACGCAAAGAAAGCTGTCTGCATAATAGTATTTATTCGACCGCCAAGCCCGACACTTTCGGCTATCTTGGTCGCATCAATAACATAAAATTTAAGTTTTTTATCTATTATCGTCTGCTGTACATCTTTAGGTATCTTATTCCACACTTCATCCTTACCATATAAACTGGCAAGCAGAAATGTGGCATTCTTATCCGCAACACCTAAAACATCATATTTCTCAAGAAAAGAAAAATTATGGCATGCTACAAAATTTGCTGATTGTATTAAATATGTACTTCTAATGGGTTTTTTGCCAAATCTCAAATGTGATACGGTACGCGACCCGGCTTTCTTGGAGTCGTATACAAAATAGGCTTGAGCGTAATTATCAGTCAGCTCACCAATGATCTTAACGGAGTTCTTGTTTGCACCGACAGTACCATCCGAACCCAATCCGTAAAAAACGCCTCTAAAGTTATCCACATCTTCTGCTATATAACTGTAATCAACTGAAAGACTGCAATTTGTCTTGTCATCAGTTATACCAACAGTAAAATGTTTTTTAGGTTCTTTTGAATCCAAATTATCATAAACAGCCTTTACCATAGCAGGGTTGAATTCTTTTGAACCAAGCCCATACCGGCCGCCTAATATAGTAATATTTTTTGCGGTCATTAATTTGGCGTCTATTGCCTCATCAATAGCAGAACGTACATCCAAATATAAAGGTTCACCTATAGCACCGGGTTCTTTAGTTCTGTCAAGCACTGCGATTGATTTCACTGTAGCAGGCAAAGCTTTAATAAAATCTTTGACAGAAAACGGTCTATATAACCTTACAATAACAACTCCTGTCTTATTTCCTGCTTTATTAAGTGAATCGACTGTCTCTTTTACAGCCTCAGCGCCTGAACCCATTATTATAATTATTTTATCGGCATCTGGTGCACCATAATAATCAAACAGGTTATATTGTCTGCCGACCTGTTTAGCAAAACGATTCATTACATCCTGGATTATCCCGGGCGCATTATCATAATATTTGTTAATAGCCTCTCTGCCTTGAAAAAAGACATCCGGATTTTGGGCCGTACCTTTGATTGCCGGATTATCAGGTGTCAATGCTCTTTTTCTATGGGCATACAAATAATCATTATTTATAACTGCACGCATATCATCAAAATCCAGTTGTTCTATTTTCTGAAACTCATGTGATGTTCTAAACCCGTCATATGTATGTATAAGAGGGACTCTTGATTCCAAAGTAGCTGCCTGAGCAATTAAAGACATATCCATTACTTCCTGGACGTTTGAAGCAAATAATATACCAAAACCTGTGGAACGAGCTGCCATAATATCTGAATGATCACAAAAAATAGATAAAGCGTGCGCCGCAACTGTTCTTGCAGTAACGTAAAATACTGTAGGCGTAAGCTCACCTGCTATTTTAAACATGTTCGGAAGCATTAAAAGCAATCCTTGCGAAGCAGTAAAAGTTGTTGTCATTGCACCTGCAGTCAAAGCTCCATGAACAGCACCGGAAGCACCGGCTTCGGACTGAAGTTCCGAGACCGACGGTATCTGTCCCCATATGTTTTTCTCACCCGCAGCCGATTTGGCATCTGCCATTTCACCGACACCGGATGAAGGTGTAATTGGATAAATAGCAATAACTTCATTCGTAGCATGCGCGACATATGCAGCAGCAGTGTTCCCGTCCATGGTTATTTTCTTGCGTGCCATAAATTCTCCTTATCTATTAATATATTATATGTTAAAAGTTTACGAGTAAAAATTATAGCACTATAAAGAAAAATTGCAAATCGAAATAGATTATTAAATTCATGTTGATTTTTATGAACAAAATCAACTTAAAGTATGTCTTTATCAAAGGATGCAACTACTATATGGCTGGATTCTGAACCGGAAAACATGTCGCCGGTAGGTCTGCCGTCGGCATTAAAGAACCTTTCTTCAAATTCGTATTTTGGAAGTTCAGTAATAGATGTCCAATAATTATTAGTAAGATACGAGTGACTATACAACGACGAAGTGCTATACGGAATAGTACTAAAATCATTCTTAAATCGATTTTTATTAAAAGCAAGAGCGTTTGAAGATGTAGTGCTACGGTATTTACTAGACCATGAGGGTACTTTTATAAGACTGCCCTCTATACCCCACGATACAGGCGAATCTTTTACGTTGAAATAATCTTTCCAGAACTCACAATATGTACCTTCAGGAGAATTAGATGATGCTACCGCAACGTTATATTTTTGATTAAGCTCAACAGAATTAATATAATCAATATTAGATTTTACCCACTGCGAAGACCCTTGGTCTATAAGCTTTATACTATCCTTAGTCGTAAGATTCTCAGATATCCAATCTGAAGTAAACAAGTATTTCGAAGCCGGCTTATTCCCTGTCCATACGTCATAACAGTAATTTTGTAGAAATTTATTATCTTTCGCTCTGTCATAATAAACCGGCACACATGACGGATACGGATAAACATTACCTGACATTTGATCTTTAAATTCAGACGATAACCACCGGACACTTGAGTTAGTTATTACAGCTGAGCCCTTAAAGGACGGATCAGTATACGTATCCTCATCATCAACGTCATAATCTGCATATTCATAATTAAACAATCCCATCTCCGAATCACTTTCATTCATAATCCCGTCGCCGTCAAGATCGACACTTACACCTAACTCATTAGAAAGCTGGCTTTCGGAAACTGCCTGAGCCTGGACATAAACATCATAAGGTGAAACTATGGTTATTCCGCCATCCGGCATTATAGCGGCGTTTTTGATCCGCGTATCATAACTTTTAGTTTCAATATAGACTATCTTGTTAGAAGTATTCCAATCTACCCCAGTAGCGCTTTTAAGCGCATTTACGTCAATGTTTATTACCTGTGTCGGTTTCGGGACTATGTACCCTTCTTCAGCCACCGTACTTGTAAGATACTGGCCGTAATTTGTCGGTTCATATAACGGATTATAAAAGGTTTGATATGTCACCCAATCAGCTATCCCAACATCAGACAGACATTGTGTTAAGCTGCTTGCTTTACTGCTAAGCCCTTTAAACGTGACCGTAAAAGTTTTGGCTGCCGTATCTTCATAAATATACAATCCGTTAGCTTTTGCCAAATCGACATAATAGGATTCAATTTCTATAAGATCTTTTTCTTCACCACCAAAACCTCTATATTTTAATACTGTTTCGCCGTCAGCATTAATCATAGAATCAGGGTTCGCCTGCATCCAGTCATATATTTCCTGCCCCTGATACGCTGAATTTAAAAACGGACAATCAAGCTCGGTAGCATCCCCAGACGTATTCACATCTGTGCCATATTCCAAATCCTGCCACCACTCATAATTGTACGCGGTTGTCCATCCGCCATGTTCTCTTATATCATTGTGCATCTTAGATTGACTATCTACCGTTGGCAACCAGTTGAGCCAAGCTTCCCAATAAGTACGCTCCCATGCAGGGACATATGTACCGTCAGAACGTTTTATAGTATCTGTAGCAAAGCGATACAAATCATCTGCCGGCACAAGATCCTCAGCATTTTTCCTGTCACGCTCTTTCCACCACGAAAAAAAATCACTTTCATCCGAAAATCCTGCATATGAAACCCTATCACCAGTGGTATCCTCATAATTACCACCGGTTATAAAAGTTGTCAGAACCTCACTTATATCATCAGAGTAATCTGAATTTTCCGATATATTGTTATTTATTTGTGTTTTTATAGCATTTTTTAGAACTTCTGTATTGGCATAATCTCCATCAAGATATTTCTCAACAAAAGTATAAAGATTATATTCAGTTAATCCTCCCAATATCTTACCGCCTTCACTTGTGGAACCTGTTGTCTTTACAACTTCAACATTGCCTTCTTTATGTATCTTTAAAGAAACACCCGGCAAATTATAAACCCGCTGGGTATCTCCATTATTCGCAGTATAGCTATTCTCTCTTTCCTGAGCTAATACAGTAACAATTTTTGAACTGTACGGGCCTGTCATACGCCATTTTGAAGGGTCTTTATATTGTTCTGAACTCTTTTCTATATTTATCAATTCATGAAGCATATCATCCGTCACTTCAAATTTTATAGGATTTATTGTCCTAGCGGAAGTCGCTGCGTATTTTGGGAACTTCCAGG
>JAQVMQ010000062.1 GCA_028703535.1 Candidatus Omnitrophota bacterium
TTATTATTATTTATAATTTTTACAAAAATAGATATATCTGTTTAGAATAAGAAAAAATGTTTAGTTTAAATGTATAATAAATCTAGTGTTGTATAATTAGTTTAATAATGTTAAGTGTATAGGATATAAGCGACGATGGGTTGGTTATAACATTTCATTTGCGCAAAGGTGTTAAATGGCATGACGGTGTTGAGTTTACGGCAGATGACGTTTTGTTTGGTTTTAATTCTATAATAGATCCGAAAGTGCCGTCTGCTTATAAAGAAGATTATTTGCAAGTTGAAAAGTGCGAGGTGATAGATAAATATACTTTTCGTGCTATTTATAAAAAACCGTTTGCTTCGGCTTTAAGCAGTTGGGGAACTTTGGTAGTTTTGCCTAAACATCTGCTTGAAGGTAAAGATTTAACTAAATGTGATTTTTCTCGTAACCCTGTCGGTTTAGGCCCGTTTAAATTTGAGAAATGGATAAGCGGGAAAGAAATTGTATTATCACGCAATGATAGTTATTTTGAAGGTCGGCCGGGTATAGCAAAATTTGTTTCAAAGGTTGTGCCGGATGAGGCAACAAGTTTTTTGGAGTTTAAAGCCGGTAATCTTGATTGGATGGGGCTTACGCCTTTTCAATATGCGCGTCAGACCAAGCCCGAAGATATAAAGATAAAATTTAATAAATATAAGTATCCGAGTTTTTCTTATACGTATTTTGGATTTAATCTTAACCATAAGTGGTTTAAAGATAAAAGAGTCCGCCAGGCGTTTGCCTATGCTATTGATAAACAAGAGCTTATAGATGGTGTGCTTATGGGGCTTGGTAATATTGCAACAGGACCTTATGTCCCTAATACATGGCCATATAATCCTGATGTTAGAAAGTATGAATACAACCCTGAAAAAGCTAAAAGTATCCTTCATGATGAGGGCTGGTCTGATACTGACGGTAATGGCGTCCTTGACAAGGACGGATCGGATTTTGAATTTACATTGCTTACCAATATGGGTAATGATGCGCGAGTAAAAGCGGCGACAATCGTTCAATGGCGGTTGAAACAGATTGGTGTAAAAATGAATATCCGGGTTATTGAGTGGTCTACATTTATTAATGAATTTATTGATAAACGTAGATTTGAAGCTGTTATGCTTGGCTGGAGTATAGGGCTTGACCCTGACCAATACGATATTTGGTATTCGGCTAAGACTGGTGAGAAGGAACTGAATTTTGTAAATTTCAAAAATAATGAAGTAGATTTATTGTTGGAGAAAGGTCGCAGAGCATTTGATATAAATGAACGTAAAAAGGCATATTTCAGGATACAGGAGCTCTTGGCAGAAGAACTCCCGTATATATTTTTATATGTACCGCAGTCTTTGCCGATTTTAAGTGCGAGGGTTAAGGGCATTGTGCCTGAGCCTATTGGTATAAGCTATAATATTGATAAGTGGTATATTGAGTGACATTGATTTAAATAAAAAGCTATAAGCTATAAGTTGTAAGTTGTAGACGAAGTGAGGAAAGAACCTATATGAAAAAGTTGTAAGCTGTAAACTATAAGTTTTAAGCTAAGAAAAAGGAATTAAGTAGATATAGGTAAAAATATATTTTTAAATGAAGGATAAAAAGTGAAGGATTTTAGAGAATTGAAAGTTTGGCAAAAAGGTTATGATTTAGTTTTGAGAATATCTAAAGTTACATTAAATTTTCCTGAAATTGAGAAATTCGGGTTAGTTTCTCAGATGAGAAGATCTGCAGTTTCTATTATTGCTAATATAGCTGAAGGCAATAAAAGACGTACTAATAAAGATTTTAAACATTTTCTAAATATTGCAGAGGGGTCTTTAGAAGAAATTAAATATTTTTTATTTCTGAAGAACTAGGTAAAATGTTGTCAGGATTTATAAAAAAACTTATAACTTATAGCTTATAGATTGTATCGTATGAGAATTAAAAAGATTTTTAGTAAAATATTTGAGCTTTTAATAACATTTTTAGGAATTACAATAATATCATTTTTCATTCTGCATCTTGCGCCCGGCAAGCCCACTGATGTCATGAGTGATCTCAACCCTAAGATCACGCCGGAAGCACGGCAGGTGCTTTTAGAACAGTGGAATCTTGATAAGCCTATATATGTTCAGTATGGATTGTGGGTGAAAAAGGTGTTATCCCTTAACTTGGGTAACTCTATGTCTACCGATCATAGACCGGTATGGGATAAGATCAAGGAACGGTTGCCGATAACGGTTTTTATAAATTTATTGTCTATGTTTGTTATTTTTTGTATAGCGGTGCCTATAGGTGTTTATTCAGCAGTGCGGCAGTATTCGTTCGGAGATAAATTTCTAACTGTCATTACGTTTATCGGCTTTGCGATACCGTCTTTTTGGCTGGCATTATTACTTATGATATTCTTCGGGGTCGATTTGGGCTGGCTTCCGATTTCAGGACTTACATCTGTAGGATATGAGACTTTAAGTCTTACCGGTAAAATAGCTGATAGAACAAAACATTTAATATTACCTGTTTTCGTCTCAGCTTTTGGAGGGATAGCAGGTCTTTCAAGGTATATGCGTTCTAATATGCTTGAGGTAATAAGACAGGACTATATTGTTACCGCGCGTGCCAAAGGTTTGTCTGAAATAAATGTCGTATATAAACATGCTTTAAGAAACGCTTTATTGCCGGTAATAACAATTTTGGGTCTTTCTATACCGGCACTTATAGGCGGTAGTGTAATATTTGAGACAGTGTTTAATATTTCCGGGATGGGGCAGTTGTTTTATATGGGTGTAATGATGCGTGATTATACACTTATTATGGGGATATTGATTATAGGTGCTGTCTTAACATTGTTCGGTAATTTTATAGCGGATATAACATATTCATTTGCCGATCCGCGTATACGTAAAGGTGTTTAATATATTATGTTTAAAAAACTAATGAAAAATAATTTTACGCTTTTCGGCTTTGCGGCAGTTTCGTTTTTGTTTATTATCGCGTTGCTGGCACCGTTTATAGCACCGTATGATCCGATAGAGATAAATGTTAAAAATATATTTTTAGCACCGAGCCTGTCGCATATTTTTGGGACAGATGAACTTGGCCGTGATGTTTTTAGCCGTATATTGTGGGGTGCTCGTGTTTCCTTATTGGTAGGTGTTATAGCGGTTAGTATATCGACTTTTATAGGTATAATACTAGGCGCTTTATCCGGTTATTATAAGGGATGGGTTGATAAGATAATAATGCGTTTTGTAGATATTATGCTTGCCATTCCGAGTTTTTTTCTTATTTTGGCAGTTATAGCCTTTCTGGGGCCGAGTGTGGTAAATATTATGATAGTCATAGGATGTACAAGCTGGATGGGGGTTGCAAGGCTTGTTCGTGCGGAAGTGTTGAGTCTAAAAGAACGCGAGTTTGTTTTGGCAGCTAAAAGTATAGGAGCAAGTAATTTTCGTATAATATTTAGACATATATTGCCTAATAGTCTTGCGCCTGTTTTTGTATATTTTGTTTTAGGTGTCGCGGGGGCTATATTGGTTGAATCAAGCCTAAGTTTTTTAGGTATCGGTGTTCAGCCGCCTGCTCCAAGTTGGGGGAATATCCTTGCACAAGGCAAGGATAATATTGAAGCTGCCTGGTGGCTTTCAGTTTTTCCGGGGTTTGCGATTTTGATAACAGTACTTTCATATAATTTGTTAGGCGAGGGTTTAAGAGATATTTTGGATCCGCGACTTGAACGATAGCTTTAAGCCGTAAGTTATTTCGCACAAAGGCGGACCCGCCTAAGTAAGATTTATTTTTGATATTTGAAATATCAAATCATATGATTTATTATAGGGGCGTGATTTTCGCGCCTGTTAATAGGATTATTATTGTCATGATTATGATGATTCGGCATAATAATATAATTATCAATTGTTATGTTTTGATAATATTCTGGCAATGTTCGTAATGTTTGGTCAACCATTTTGCCTACATTATTCAGGTATACTCAATCATCAATAATATCGCCGAAGATACATTCGCGATTATCTACGCAAATTGTTATGTAATAATATCCGGGTTGTGAATAATTGTATTTTTTCAATCGTATTTGTTTTCGTTTAGAATATTTATTCATTTTATTATTCATAAGGCTTGAGCTCAGCGGGTTTTGCCCGACGCCGAAAGGCGGCGGGTAAAAGTCCGCTGAAGCGCCTTGCTATATTTCTTTTTTTATTTTTTCCCATGCTTTCGAAGGAGCAATTGGTAATTTTAAACATTGATAATTTTCTTCAAACTTTGCTAAAATCTCATTATTGATTTCATTGAGTTCTATTTTTTGATTTTCAATGATTTTTATAATTCTGTTGATAACACCAGGAGCTAAAGATGCAAATTTTAGATCAAATTGTGGAAAATCTTTATAAAAATTATTATCATTGTCTTCAATAATTCCATAATTAGTAGGACCATTAAGATCGATATAACAAACTTCAAAATACATTAGAAGAGCAGATTTAAATTTTTTCTCTTTGTTTAATATTTCTGCCATGCTAAACCTTGTATTTCTATATAAACCCCATTTGTGCTTGTTAGCATATTGCAAACCTTCTTGATTTAATAAAAACCATTTTGTATCATTATCAGAGGCATGACCATTTTTTTGAATTAATTTTTTTTTTGTTTTATTAAAAAGGTCTCTTTCTTGCAAGTATAAATCATGTGTGTCATTCTTTATCGCCCATTGTTCTTTAATTAATTCTTTTTGGTCATCTTTAATAAGAATTTTTTTATTATCTAATGGTCTTGTTCTAACAAAAATATAATTTGAACAATGTGGACATTTAGTTTTCTTTTTAGGTTTTTTTTCAAGTAAATTATTGCAGTATGGGCAGAGAGACTCTATATTGCCAAGAATTGTTAATTTTGATTTATTTAAAAAAATATTTTTAATTAAAGTTAATATGTTCATTTTTCTCATAACATTCAAGGTCATCGGCAAAGTCGCAGGTTTTGTCCAGTGGAGCGCATTGTTATAGGTCTTTATTTTTTTGCTCCATGCGTTTAACTGAAAACTCATCTATTAACAACTTCATCTGCTGGATCGCGATTTTATTTAATCTTCCCAGTCGTTGTTCTTGGGAAATACCCTCAGAAATAAATAAAGCGTTTAAATTTTCCAGGTTCGACAAACATATAAGCTGTGAGATGTTGGCATAATCGCGGATATTCCCTTTTTTGTTTGGATTTTTACTGCGCCACTCTTGCCTGTCATGCCAAACAAGGCCATATTTAGAATATCTGCTTCAGAGGCATAGATATGATTGATTTGGAATTTTGATAGTTCCGATGGAACAAGGTTTTCTTTGATGGCGTCTGTATGAATGCGATAATTTATCTTGGCAAGATTCCGTTTTATATCCCAACCAAGCAATTTTTGCTCTTCATTTTTAAGCCTTTGAAATTCTTTAATCAGGTATAATTTGAACTCTACGGAAATCCATGAAGCAAATTCAAAAGCAATATCTTTGTGGGCATACGTTCCGCCGTATCTTCCGGATTTCGAAATCAACCCTATGGCGTTTGTCGAGATGATCCATTGCTTGGGAGTTAAGGTAAAGCTATTGAGACCGGCTTGTTTTCTAAACCCGTCGAATTCCACGGGATTAAAACTAGGGTTGTTTAAATGCTCCCAAACCCCTAAAAATTCAATAGTATTGCGGTTTCTTAGCCAATTTCTGATTAGATCGTCGGTTCTTTCTGGGTTTTTATAACGTGCTATATCTGTAATGCAAATATAATCTTCTTTCGCCTGCCTGACTACGGTAATTTCTTTGCCTTTAACTTTTATTTTTGCCATATTTTATTTCCTCATTCTCAACGTAATACTTCACAATAATATCCCCCTTCTACAGCAGACAATTTTGTATCTTTATTATATGGCTCAATGACTTGCCTGCATACTGATAGATTATCTGGATAACCATGGATCGTGGCTAAATAAGATTCGGCAATTGAGCGTTTTTTTAGAGCAACAGGATAATCGCTTCCGACTTTGTGTTTTCGAAAAAAAGATTCAAGTTTTTCTTCGGTTACTATTGTTTTTCCGCAACCAGTTATTATTAAAATCACACTTAGAACTAGCAATCGTTTCATATTGCTCTTCCATTTTATTAATATTTTCCTATATATAATTAATATACGGAATTCTTTTTTATCGAATGTGTAAGATAATTAATTCAATTTTATATTACCAAATCTATTGGGATTTTCAAGGTCATATTGTTAGGTTAAAGGGCTATTTCGAATGTATTGGCGTATTTTATTTAATGCTTTATCATTGTAAATGATATGGTCGTAAAAGGACCGCTGCCATTTTTTTTTACTGGGGGTATTCTGTAATTTGTTTATTTGTCGGGTTGTTTGATATTTCAAATATCAAATCATATGATTTATTATAGGGGCGTGATTTTCGCGCCCGTTAATGGGATTATTATCGTCATGATTATGAATTGATTGATTAATGCTATTATGCGGGCAGCGAGACTCTGCTACTACGATTTGGATTATTGCATAGACGTGATTATAGGCATTATGCTAAAATAGATGAAGTAT
>JAQVMQ010000063.1 GCA_028703535.1 Candidatus Omnitrophota bacterium
GATATAAAAAAAACACTGTTAAAAGTATATTACCGTAAATACTTACTTTGTGTAAAACCAGATAACTTATATCCGAAAAGAAGATATCACATGGAACGAGAAAAACTCTATCAACAAATTCCTCAAGCTGTAGAGAAAAAGACGCAATGGGCCCGCGAGATCAAATATCCGTCGGGCGGAAAAGCCCATCTCAATCGAATGAGCCAAAGGTAAAATACATATAAGCTGTACTATGAGAAATATTAACAAAGACGTTAACAACCCTTTTTTATTAACTTTTTTGGCCCGTAAAACAAATACTATAAATAACGGCGCCATAAGAAAACTTGCAGCAAAAACCGCTTCATATAATAATGCCGCAAATAACATAGATAAAAATGCCAGGATATAAAAACGTGTTTTATTTGTATCTGTAAATTTAAAAAATAAAACAAAAAACAATAAAAAAAACATCAGTTGCCCGCTTACATAAACATAATGAGTCCAGAAAACGGTATCGGAATAAATTGAGCCCAGAAGGAAAAACGAAAAACCACCGGCAGACAACACTCTTTTACGTGTAAAATAATTTATTAAGCAGGCAATCAGCCCTGCATTAATGACATGCAGTATATATCCTAATAAATGATAAAGAAAGAAATTATTTGTTAATAATTTATTAAGAAGAAAAAGTACACCGTAGGTTGCCGGCTGGCTGCGCGAAGCACCGAAAAGTTCGAAATCAAAACAGGTTTTCCATGTATCAAAAGAAAATAAACTGTGATTAATCGAAAAATCAGCGACATACCATTGGTCGCTTCTGAAAGGCTGAGAAAATGACGGGCCATAAGCCCAAAAAGAAATTAGTAACGCTGTCCCGATAATCAAAAGATGCAAATACCTCTTTATAAATTTAAACGTCATCAATGCCTTTTATTTTTCTTAACCGCGGATACACCGTCTTTAAGGAATAAAAGCGGGAATATTATGTCGCTCAAACAACACGGCAGCCATACCGAACAAAACAAAAATATAAAAATTATCAGATAACTAATAAAATTTAAAGTACCGCCCGCGGCAGTCAAAACATGAAATGCCGATGCCCAGGTGCTGATAAACACATGCAATAAATGCGAAAACTTAGTATGAGGGATAACCCATGCCATGACTATACCTAACAGTGAAGCCGTAAATACCACAGGAAAAGCTTCAATAAATCCTATATGAGCATGAGCTTCCGGCAGCCATAATATTCGCTCACCTATATATGGCATAATTGAATCACTTAATGTCGCTATGCCTACCGACCCAAAAAATCCAACAAGAAAAACAGAAAGAACATTAAGCCGGCCTTTTTTGTTCAATACATACATACCTGTCGTCGCTGCGGCACTAAAAAATACATGAGCAGGATGAAAAATAAAAAATAATTTTTCGGCTGTCACATGGCTCATATTCCTAAAAAGTATTAGAAAACCCAATCCCAAAAAAGCACCAAAAAAAGTAAATCCCGCATGCCGTTTGAGTTCGATCATGATTTTTTTTAACATATTTATCCCCCTATAATTGCTAAGAAATCATTTCAGCGAGCGCTGTCTTACCGCTTCAAATATTATTATTGCAGCACTCACCGATACGTTCAGAGAATCGGCTATCCCCTGCATCCTAATCTTTATTTTCTCTATTGAATAGTCATCCCAAAAATTACTTACGCCTTTATCTTCACTGCCGAAGATAAAAGCCGACGGCACAGTAAAATCTTGTTCAGTATATAATTTTTCGGCATCCGGACAAGCAGAAAAAACGGTAAATCTGTTTATCTTCAGAAATTCGATCACTTCATCTCTTTGTGCAGAAAAACAGGGAACAGAAAAAACCGTACCGGTGCTTGAACGTATTATATTAGGATTATATATATCGGTATTAGCGCCGATAAGTATCACGGCATCTATCCCTGCACAATCCGCGGTGCGCAGCAAAGCTCCTATATTGCCGGGTTTTTCTACACCGTCAGCTATGATTATCATAGGCTGTCCTGAAAGTTTTATATCGCAAAATTTACGATATACAGCCTTAAATACGGCCGCTATCCCATCTTTTCTATTGCCGTATGATATTTTCTCATATACTTTTCCGCTGACTTCAAATATAGTTATTTCGTTTTTTCCCAAATATCCAGAGATCATATCCATGATCTCATTGTTACAATACTCTTTACAGTAAAATATTTCGATCGGTTCCAGCCCTTCATTAACCGCCCTGCGAAATTCCCTCGGACCGTCAACTATAAAAACCCCCGCTTCTTTACGAAAAGCCGGATCGCGCAGTTTAACTATTTTCTTAATTTTTTCATTACTAAGACTGACTAGCATAAAATTATTCCGTATTACGTTTTAACCCGATCAATGTCAGGCTAAACGTTATAATCATACCATAAACGATAAAAATATCATAAGAAAAAGCTACTGCCAACACTCCGAAAATACCTCCCGCCAATACAGCTATAGCGGCAAAAAATTCCTTAATTTTAAAATTACGTCCGGCAATAAGTATAACCGTTATCAACGGTATGACACCCGCAGAAAAAATTTTATAAGCCGACATTAAAAGTACCACTATATCCTGTTTCCACAAAGCCAGACATAATGCCAAGCCGCCAACTACAAAAACCGTTTGCCGCGCCGCGTTAAGACGTTTACCCATCGATATATCTTTCTCGACAATCGCGCACATAGTAAGCAGACAGGTATCCGCGCTTGAAATAACCGCAGAAAGTATTCCTAAAATAAATATCCAGCTGAATCGTTTATCGACAAAAGACACTATAATATTCAATAATATACTATCCCCTGAAAAAGATTTCTTTTTCGCCCATACGCCTATAAAAACTATAAAAAAACTTATAACGGCTAAAACCATCCCTGCCAATATACATGCGATCTTTGCGTCTTTGCCTGTTTTGGCCGTAAATATACGGCTGAATATGTCAGGCCCTATGAAATAGGTACTGCCGATGACTAAAAAGAAAAAAATAACCTTTTTAAAAGTAAACGATTGGTTAACAAAGACTATATCGGAAAAATCAACACACGAGGTGTCTTTAGCAAACAGAATAGCCGCAAGAAAAATAACCGTAAAAATTATTAAGTTGCCCTGAAGGATATCCGTCCTCAATACTGACAATTGCCCGCCCAAATAAGTATATACACATATCCCGACAACAACACATATAAGTATACTATTAAACGGAACATCAAAAAACAAATCCAATATTTTAGACGCGGCAATAAATTGTGCCGCTATAATACCAAGCCAGGAAAGTAAAATTATCAAAGCTATGATCTTTCCTACACTACCTCCTGCCTTTCTGCCCGCAAAATCCGATAACGTGTAATATCCGCCTGCCTGGATCTTATCAGCAAAAAATATACCTAATATAGTCAGACAGATACCGCCGCTAAGAAGCCACCAGACAACAGGGAATCCTATATCATAAGACAGATTAACTATACCTATGGTAGTAGACGCGCCTATACATGAAGCAACAAACGAAAAAAATACAGATACCCATTTCTTATTTCGACCGGCTACGGTATAATCATCAAAAGTTTTGACTTTAAAACTATCAAATATACCTATAATTACCAAAATCACTATATAAGCTATTAAATAAATCCACATAAAATAGTATAATACCCGAAGTTTGTAAAAAAACCAACAAATGTATTGAAAATAATTATAGCATAAACTCAACTTATGCTATAATTATTGAAGGTTAAAGTCGTATGGTTAACTTATAATAAGGAGGTTTGAGATGAACTCATGGCCAAAAACCAATGATGCCATCGGTGCTGTCAACCGGGGCGACCCATGTGAATCGGGACTATGTACTCTTTGCCGTGCTGATTGTAAAGGGAAATGTGAAACATGGCTTTCAAGTTTAAAAGGCAGAAAGCTGCTCTACCCGCGAGATTTCGGCACAATAACTGCCGGAAGTTCCAACACAAATCATGTAGGAGTTTCTTACAATTCATTACGCATAAACGGATATAATTACGGAGCATACGGACTGCCAAAAGGAATATCGTCATCAGAAGACGATTGCATATTTCCTAACGTCAATACGGAGACATCTTTCGGTAATAAAATAAAAACAAAAGCACGTGTTCCGATAATGACAGGCGCGCTAGGCTCAACATTTATCGCCGCAAAATATTGGGAATCTTTTGCTATAGGCGCGGCTCTTGTAGGATATCCTATAGTTGTAGGCGAAAACGTAGTAGGTATAGATAAAGAAGCTGTTATAGAAAAAGGTAAAATAAAAAAAGCACCTGAACTTGACAGGCGCATTGAAACCTTTCTCCGCTATTATGACGGATACGGCGCTATTATCGTACAATTAAATGTTGAAGATACACGCAACGGTGTAGCAGAATATGTAATCGACAAATACGGTGATAAAGTAATAATCGAACTTAAATGGGGCCAGGGTGCAAAAGATATCGGCGGAGAGATACAGGTAACAAGTTTAGATTACGCGTTATTTCTGAAAAAACGCGGCTACGTGGTCGATCCTGACCCTACATTGTCTGAAGTGCAAAATGCCTTTAAATCAGGCGCGATAAAATCATTCGCGCGCCACAGCCGATTAGGATATACAAGCCTGAAAACTCATCAAGAAGTAGAAAAATCATTTATGGAATCCGTTAAATATCTTCGAAAAATCGGCTATAAGCGCATCTCACTCAAAACAGGTTCCTACGGTATGCAGGCACTTGCTATGTCAATAAAATACGCATCTAAAGCCGGGCTTGACCTTTTAACCATTGACGGGTCAGGCGGCGGAACCGGGATGAGTCCTTGGAATATGATGGAAACATGGGGCGTCCCTTCACTTCTGCTCCATGCCAAAGCTTACGAATACGCTAAAATCCTTGAAAAGAAAGGCGAAAAAATAGTTGATATGGCCTTTGCCGGCGGATTAGCACGTGAAGACCAGATATTTAAAGCGCTGGCATTAGGCGCCCCATATACTAAACTTATATGTATGGGACGTGCATTGATGATACCGGCATTCTTAGGTTCGAATATTGAAGGTGTAATCAACCCGGCACGTAAAAAAGCTGTGAACGGCAATTGGGACGCGTTACCTGCGACAGTTAAAGATTTCGGTATGACAAGTGAAGAGATCTTTGCGGGATACTATGACGTAGAAAAAAAAGTCGGAAAATCCGAGATGAAAAACATACCTTTTGGCGCCATTGCCGCATGGACTTTGTCCGATAAACTTGCTGCAGGCCTCCAACAGCTTATGGCCGGCGCAAGAAAATTCACCTTACCGGCTATATCACGCAACGACATCTTTTCGGCAAACAGAGAAACAGAAAAAGAAACAGGCATAACATACATAACCGAGTATCAAGACACTGCCGCCAAGAAGATATTGAAATGATCTTTCATTACAGCTAAGAGGATAATAAATTATCCTCTTAGCTGTTTTTCAAACACAATGTTTTTCTAACGCTCTGATTTAATATGTACATCTCTTTGTGGAAATGGTATATTTATATTTTCCGCAGTAAAGAGATCAAGTATCTTCTTATTAAGACAAAATTTCAGTTCAGTATAATCATCCTGCCGTCATCTTACCCTTAATAACATATTTATACTTGAATCACCAAAATTATCTATCCCAACTTCTATTTTCCCTTTCACTCTGCTATCCGATTGCGCCGCTCTTCTAATAAGGTCAGTTACTTTATCTATAGAACTATCATAAGCAACTCCGACAGCTATATCCAAGCGTTTAAACTCAGAAAAGTTCTTTATGACCTCACCTATTATATCTTTATTCGGCACAACAACCGTTATGCCTTCTACCGTTTTCATATCTGTCCTACCCAATTTTATGTCTGTTACTTCACCGGTAACTCCTGCCACATCAATAATATCACCCACCTTAAACGGTTTGGTAAATATCAACGTCGCGCCAGCCGCAAAATTTGAAAGCGGTGCCTGTATCGCGAAACTTATACCTACACCCAAAACACTGGCAGCCGCGATTATAGGTGCAATCTCGACTCCGAACTTTCCCAACGCGATGACTATCGAAAAGCCTATAACTATTATTCTGACTCCTGATAAGAGAAATTTCGATATAGTTACGTCGATCTTCTTACTGTCCAAGAACCTTTTTATAATATTAGTCAAATATTTTGAAACAAAAACCCCTGCGATAATTATGACCACCGGTAAAATCTTTGACAACACCGGCGGTGTTCTGCGCGGCTTCAACTAATCCGTCGGAAACATTTTTTTCCGGCACATTAGCTGAAAACGCATTTCTATCAACAAACGTAAAGAAAATAAAGAATAATTTGTTAAAAAATCTCATAATACCTCCTTACTTTTCTATATTATACATACTAATAAGAAAATAAGAAATAGTTTGAAATCTCTTAAATATTATTATCCGGAATAGGCTTGCGTAATCTCATTTTAAAGATATAATTGGTATCTATTATAAAAATGTTATAATAAACTAAAATTAAATCAAATGTACTCAACTGCACATACAT
>JAQVMQ010000019.1 GCA_028703535.1 Candidatus Omnitrophota bacterium
TTATTTTATGGGGTGGATGACGGGATTTGAACCCGCGACATCTTGAACCACAATCAAGTGCTCTGCCAACCTGAGCTACATCCACCAAAAATGTCATGTATCAAGGGTTATTCTTCTATTTTTGGTGGCACTGAGGATGTGTATCCGAAGTGCATACCTCAAATAAAGAAAGCTTTTTCTTTCTAGTCCAACCCTTTATTTCAATCTCTCTCTTAAGCGCATCCGACTTTGACAAGCACTTTTCTTTATATACCAACTTTACAGGAATTCTATATTTTGTAAACTTACAACCATTACCTGCATTATGTTGGTTTATTCTTCTCTCCAAATTATCAGTTATTCCAGTATATAATTTATCATCTTTACAAAGAAGGATATATACCCACCAACCTTTTTTATCAACTCCACCCTTCGTCATTCTTCCTCAGGACTTTCCGCCTTCCTTAAATATTTTTATCAAGATATTGCGGAATTCCGCTATTCTAAAAATCAAAAAAACGGGAAATTCGACTAATCACTCGTTTCATTCGTGAAGTCTCATTGATCAATCAAGTGCTCTACCGATACTAGCTATCAGCTTCAAGCTAGCACGTATTATACAGTTTTTCCTATCTTCTGTAAAGTAAATTGAAAACCTACCTTTTAGAAGTTTGCAACATCTTATTAACTGTCCATTATTTAGCTTATTTCGAATCTCTTTTACTAAATTGCGTTCTCAATGGGACACCATTATTCTTTAGTCTCCTGTTGCAAACAAGCCCCTCATCCCACTCTGGATTTCATCAAACGGTACAACATCAACTTGTTTATGAATTGAATAACGCCGACTTCCCGGATAAATAACAGCAATGCGTTCAAGCATCAAATCTTCCAAAGCATGCTTGATAGACGGCGTCATCCGCGGCGCATCCTGACGTTTTATCTCAACGCCATACATCTGCCCGCCTTTATTAAATACCAAATCAATCTCCGCGCCTTGGTGTGTCGCCCAAAAATACGGATAATCAATCTCCAGAATCCGAATCAATTGCTCTATCACAAAACCTTCCCAAGAAAATCCACATTGAGGATGCCTTAAAATATCCACCTCATTTTGTAAACCCAAAAAAACATTAAGCAATCCTATATCGCGAAAATATATTTTCGGAGATTTAACTTGACGTTTTTTAATGTTTACATGCCAGGGCGGAAGCTGACGAATCATATATGTATCCGTTAAAATGTCTAAATATCTACGAACCGTGTGTTGACTCACTCCTAATGACGCGGCAAAAGGTGCTGCGTTCCAAATTTGACCATGACTATGTGCCAGCATATTCCAGAAGCGATATAAAGCAATTGTCGGGATATCTATTCCTTGTTCACGCAAATCTCGATCAATAAATAATTGCACAAAATTTTTTCTCCAATTAAAACTCGCTTCATCATTTTCCGCTAAAAATGATAGTGGAAAACCTCCACGCAGCCATAAACTATTTATTTTTTTCGGATCAATTTCATCTAAACCAAATCCCGCGATAATCATCAATGCAAGCCTGCCGGCCAAAGATTCAGATGACTGGCGTAATAAAGCCGGCGAAGCGCTCCCTAATATAAGAAATTGAGCTGGTAATGGCTCTCGATCTAACAACACCCGCAAAACAGGAAACAAATCCGGTCGACGCTGAACCTCATCAATAACTACTAACCCTTTTAGCGGAGATAATGCAGACTGTGGATCCTGCAAAGCAGAAAGTCCCTCCACACTCTCAAGATCAAAATAATTGCCAGATTTAATCGAAACAAATTGCCTAGCTAAAGTTGTTTTTCCGCACTGACGCGGCCCCAATATAGCTAAAGCCCTACTCCAATCCAGAGTTTTTTTGATAGAATTATATAAATTTTTTCTATCAATCATATTTTATTTATACCACGAAATATTGAAATGTCAATTCTTTTTTTCATGGTGATATGCCCAGGAAGTAAACAATAGTTGTCAGTCTATAGTATAATTGGATAAGATTTATGACTTACGACTGACTATTCAGCCGTTTGCTCTGATGTATTGCTTTTAGTCTTTGACCCCAAAACACCGCTCAATATATCAAATACACCGCCGACAATCTGGCTAGTTGTGCTATCAGCGCCGTCTAACACACCTTCGACCACAGTACGTGTAACGTCTACCGCGGCACTGGGCGCGTTTTTTATATTGCCGCCGGAATCTTCTATTACTTTACTAACAGCAATATTAAACATCTGACCTATATCAAGACCTGACTGTTTCATCATCTCTTTTTTTAACGCTGCCATATTAAGGGTAGGTGAATCCATTTGTGTTTCAAATTTAAACTTAACCGTAGGTTTCTCATTTGTACCCTGAAAAAGCTGTAATATAGTTTTAAACAATTTCGTGCGAGGTTGTTCTTCTTCACCTTCAGCTATAGGCGTATATTCAACACTATCTACCTCAACTATAGTTGAAACATTCAGTTTATTATCTTCAGCTTTTAGGTCAGCAACCGACGTCAAATACAAAGTCTCTAGCCCTAATGTCTCCGGCCGGAATTTCCAAGGATAATAATCCCCGAAATACGCATAATCTACATTCTTTAGCGTAACTTTAGCATCCATCGCCCGATTAGGATAATCTACCCATCCGGCTACTGTAATGTCACATTGTTTTTCGTCGGACCATAGTACTTTAGACGACATATCAAATTGTATCTTTGTACTCCCTCTTTCTGAAAGATTAAGGTTCTTAACCGTAAGATTAAGGCCTTCAATATCCAATTTGAACGGATCACCCTTTTTTTGACCATCGGTAAGTAAAACTTTAGAATCCTTTATAACAAGACTTTTTATAAGTACAGTTTTCCCATCTGAGTCCTTTTTATCCTTATTTACTTTAAATTTTTCAATAACAGTCTTATCCGGTTGAGAAATTGTCTCGTTGCCTGACTGACTTGGTACGACCGCCCCGGAAAATGAATCACCAGCCTGAACCGGCATATCCGGATTGGTTTTTAACAACAAAGGTTCCCATTCTTCACGGTCAATAAGAACTGCCGCGTTTGTTACAATGATTTTTCCGAAATCCAGCCTATCAGCCAAAAAATTTGTAGGTAATTTGGTAATATATACTTCGTCAGCTGTCAAAAGCCTATCTATTATAAGCTTCTCAATCTTAAGTTTAAGAGTATACGTTAAAGTAACCTTTTCTATCTGAACATCTCGCGACAATGTTTTAGCTATTTGTGTGGCGAAGATATCCTTGCCCCAAAGATTAACTATCAAAAGAATACAAGTGTAAAAAGCTATGGCAAGAAAAAAAAGTATTATTATGATACCGCGTATACGACGTGCTATTTTACTCATACTACCTCCCCAGGTAATTCAAAACTCAAGAGAACTTCAAATCCTCAATATTTGAGAAGCCTTTATTCATCGTCAAGGCCTGACGAATAATCTTCACACGCGACTGGCAGGACTTGCATACATTGTCAATTATTCAACCCGAAGGACTCCTTTAATGTATCCAAGGACTGCTGTAACTATCAAAAAACCATTTGCCAACCAGCTCGAGTTACCAATAAAAACACGCGCCTGGCAGGACTTGCATACATTGTCAATTATTCAACCCGAAGGACTCCTTTAATGTATCCAAGGACTGCTGTAACTATCAAAAAACCATTTGCCAACCAGCTCGAGTTACCAATAAAAACACGCGCCTGGCAGGACTTGCATACATTGTCAATTATTCAACCCGAAGGACTCCTTTAATGTATCCAAGGACTGCTGTGACTATCAAAAAACCATTTGCCAACCAGCTCGAGTTACCAATAAAAACACGCGCCTGGCAGGACTTGAACCTGCTACCCTCTGCTTAGAAGGCAGATGCTCTATCCAGATGAGCTACAGGCGCAACATATTAAACAACATATTAGCACATTTTACCCTGCGTATTACAACTATACTCTAAGAACATCTTCCATTAAAATCCAGATGTTCAATGAGCCTTAGGTTTTTGGCTCTTAGCGAACAAAAACCTTCAGTCGAATAAATCCCGCGAAGCTTTAGCAAAGCGGGAAGCTACAGGCGCAACATATTAAACAACATATTAGCACATTTTACCCTGCGTATTACAACTATACTCTAAGAACATCTTCCATTAAAATCCAGATGTTCAATGAGCCTTAGGTTTTTGGCTCTTAGCGAACAAAAACCTTCAGTCGAATAAATCCCGCGAAGCTTTAGCAAAGCGGGAAGCTACAGGCGCAATTTAGTCGTTAGTCCTTAGTTTATAGTCTCTAGTAGACTTTAATTTCAAGTTATTAAAGACAATAAGAACAAACTATTCTCGACTAACGAGCATCAACTTTCCTAAAACATCTTAATATAAAGTCATCTAGCGACTAATAACTAATAACCAAGGACTAATTTTAGTTTATAGTTAATAGTCGTTAGTATACTTTGATTTTAAGTTATAAAAACAATAAAATCAAATCATATCTAGTTACCATTAACCTTCTTTATTCAAATCAAGTTATCTATTAACTAACAATCTGCGCCTATAACTAATCATAATCGCTAGTTATTAGTATACAGTACTTAGTTAAGCTTGCTTTACAATAAAAGAACAATTTCGTGAATTTTTAGTCTTTTCTTATCTTTTCCGTTCTAATGTGTCAAAAAATCGATTTCAACTAACGACTAAAGACTATCGACTAATAACTAAATATGGTCGGGAGACTGGGATTCGAACCCAGGGCCCCTAGTTCCCAAAACTAGTGCGCTAGCCAGACTGCGCCACCTCCCGATTAAAAAGTCAAATATCTAGTTTACATTGAAAATGTTATCTATTCACTTTCACCACTATTTTTAATGATACTGAGTGTGCACACGAAGTGCACTTTTATTAGCCTTTATCAAAAATAGATTATTTTAGAACTAAAAGCTAACAGCCAGAAGCTGATAGCTTGAAATGGTAATTATACTTAATTATACATAAAAGTAAAGTCATTATTCACGTACTTCCCGTATACGCCGTTTAGGGCTGTAAAGGATCTCTAGCGCGGTAGATGCAACTTTATCAGGACTTACAGCTTTGAGACATAAATATCCTTTTGTACATTCATGCGCAGAACATTTGACACATCCGACATCACGATGCAGATAAACGCTATTTTCGCCCAGCGGGCCCCATCGTTTCGGTGATAAGCCCGGGTCGTTTCTGCCAAAAATCGATATAACCGGCGTATCCAATGCCGATGCGATATGTACCGGGCCTGAATCGTTAGAAATAAAAACATTCGCACGCTTCAGTAACGCACCAAGTTCAGAAATAGAAAGCATGCCCACCATATCTATCACATCAGGTATATCTTTAAATCTGTCCGTTATTTTATTCGGGTCTTTGTCACCTACGATTATAACTTTAAATGTCAAATCTTGCCTTAAAAGTTCAATGACTTTGATGAAATTATCTATCGGCCAGCATTTTGACGGGCATGACGCAAACGGATTAATAACAAGCAAAGTGTCATGTTCTGATACATGCCGCGCATTAAATATTCGCGATATACGTTCAACGGCCTTATCTAATACAGGGAAATACAAAGTCCTTGAAACAGTTTTTATACCTAACTCGGTTAAAAGTTCCTCAGAATAATCGACCTCATGTTTGAGCCCTAAATTTTTTAAATGCTTAACACGTTTGGTCAACAAAAAACCAAGTTTACGGTTCCAGCCAACGCGCGTCTTTATCCCCGCGACAAATGTTATTAAATGAACACGGTTTGTCGGATGCAGGATGATCGCTATATCGTATTTCTGGCTTCTTAACCACAGCGCGAAATCAAGAGTAGCTAATAAAGTTTTGTATTTACCATGTTTATCATAAACTACTATATCATCAAGATACGGGTTGCCGTATAATACCTCTTTTGTATAAGGCCGGCACATAAAAGCGATATAGGCATTTGGATACGCGGCACGCACATTTTCTATCACAGGCGTAGATAAAACTACATCTCCAAGCCGGTCAGTACGTACTATGAGTATTCTTTTCTTATCAGGCATAAGCGAATCCTTTACTGAATATTCTCTGTCTTATTTCAATAGGCTCAATATCCGCCAAAAACGGAGTATCGGTCTGCAAGACAGAACTTATATCTGACCATGGTCCGTAACGTAACGGATCAGTAGGTCCAAATAAAGCGACAATAGGAACGTTAAAATAACTTGCGATATGTAATATCCCGGAATCAACTGAAAGCAGACATTTGACATTATTTTTTATAAGATATGAAAGTTGCGCCAGGTTGGTCTTACCTACCATGTCTGTCACTCCCGGATACGACAGAAGTTCTCCATAATATTCTCTATCCTCGGATAAGCCAAAAACAAGGATTTCCTCACCGTGCTCTAATATATCCTTAAAGACTTTTGCTAATATCACACGATCAAATGTCTTAGCGTCAGATTTTGAAGAGCAAGCTACGCCTATGAACTTTTTCTTATCTAAATCAATCTCGGCTATCTCATCAGCAGACAACCGGAAATCAGCTGTTGTTACAGGAATGTTCTTTTTTATAATCTTTCCCAATAAAGCGATATTCCTATCTTTTTCGTGTATACCTGAATGATAAAAACGTACAAAAGAGGTATTTTTTTTCGCACAAATTATAAATTGTAAAATGGAATTTTTAAAATCTACCAATATATCGTATTTAAAAACAAGTTTCTTTATAAAAGACAGTTTATCTCTAAACGAAAAGAATTTATTATATAAGAGTGTATGAGTTACATGATTGTTACTATCAATAATTTTTTTTGTTATATTTGACGTAATAACCGTTATCTCACAATCAGGATATGTCGCCTTAAGCATATCTATACAAGGCAGACACATAATCACATCGCCCAGGTTGGTCGGTAAATTTATTAATATTTTTTTAGCCATTAGTTAATATACCTTTAGCTTTATCATATACTTCGTCAACCGATATGCTCATCATACATCTTATATCTGCGCAGTCCTGGCTATAACACGGCACAGCACATCCAACTGATCTCTTTATAATAAAAACGTTGCGGCCGCGCGGACCCGTAAGCTCAACCGCCGTAGGTCCGAAAAGTGCCAAGACATTAGCGTCAACTGCCGCCGCGACATGCGCAGGGCCTGAATCATTCGATATGAATAGATTCACCCTGCTACATAAGGCCGCAAGCTGAGAGATATTCGTTTCACCGCATAAATTTATCGGTACAGTCTCCATACCGCACATAACACTTTCTATTACATCTGAATCTTTAGCCGCACCGATAAATATTATCGCACAATTAAGCTCTTTGTTCAGCCTGTCACATAAAAGCGCAAACCGTTCGTAAGGCCATCGTTTTTGCGGCCAGTTAGCTGCAGGGTTTACCGCAACAACAGGCTGAAGACCGATATTGTTCACTTTAAACAAATTTTTAACATAAGATATGTCAGCATCCGAAAAGAAAAGTTTGGGCATTTTGTCTGTTACCGGGATTTTAGTTTGCTCGAATATATACGAATAACTGTCGGCACGATGTAGAATTAAAGGTGACGGGTTTATCTCGTTTGTCATAAGCCAAGCAGTCTTTAAGCGCTTATATCCTATCCTAATTTTTATGCCTGCCAGGAAACACATCAATATTCGAGTCATTGAACGATGTATGAAATATACTTCGTTAAAATGTTTCTTGCGTAATGCGAATACAAATTTTATCTTTGCGAATAATCCTCTATGACTGCCTTTCTCGTCAAAAAGTATTGTCTCGTCCACATAGGGGTTCGTTTGATATACGCCTGACACACGATTAACACATATAACGGCAATATAACCATATGGGTATTTCTCCTTTATCGCTTTAAAAATTGGGCTCGTCATGACCGCATCGCCCAACCAATTGACAGTTACTATAAGTATTCTTTTAGCGTTACCCACCGTTAGGTTCCTCCACTTTTCTGAAGAAATTATAGTAACCGGATAATTTACCGAATAACCGGATATCGTTGACATCCTTTTCGGTCATTTTCACCCGGCGTATCGCATACACATCACTGTCTTTGGAATAACCGCGGTTAGTCGTTACGGCACAGTCATAACCCGCTTCTTTAACATATCTTTGTATCTCACGATCAAAAGCACCTACAGGGTAGGCAATTGTGCTGACTTCAATGCCGAACATACTTTCAAAAAGTTCTTTTGATAATGATATCTCATTTTTTATTATACCCGGCGCTTTATGGACAAGCACTAAATGAGTTATTGTATGTGAACCGATAGACAATCGCGATGTCTTGAGCAATCCGGAAATATCCTGATAGTCTAAATAATTAGTTTTATTAATAGCTTTCGAGTCAGGGTTTTCTTCATAAGGGTACGGTAAAGATTTGTCTATATACCAATACGGCAAAAAGATTGTTACAGGAAAATCAAGGTCACGCAAATATTGCAAACCTTGAAAAATATTCTTATATCCGTCGTCAAATGTAATAACAACGCTTCTGCGTTCAGGCTTACGTCCTTCTTTTATTATATGACAATACTCATCTAAAGAGATTACCTTATAGCCATGTTCTTTTATATAGTCCATCTGTTTTTTAAATGATTCGAGAGAAACTACCGGTGTCGGCCACTTGTCTATAGGTGCTAAAGCATGATATGCTAAAATCGGAACTTCATAATACGGATACAAATAAATATAGATAACCGTTAAAGCAATTATCAAAAACGCTATAAGCGTTATTAATTTTTGAGTGATTTTTTTTAAATTAAAAAGCTTCTTCATAAACATTATAGGTGTTAACCGCCATGTCGTTTTGCGAAAATTTTCGCAGACGCGACAGAGCACCGATTGATAATTTCACACGTAACTGGCTATCATCAATAAGAGTTTTTATTTTTTCAGCTAAAGACTCGGGAGTATATTCTGAAAATAGAAGGCCGCTTACACCATCCTCTATTATTTCTGCTATCCCGCCAATATTATAACCTATAACCGCTACATCGTTCATAAACGCCTCAAGCACAGAATAACCGAACCCTTCTTTACTTGACGGCATAAGCATAATATCCATTATTTTCAAGGATATTCCCGCCGGTTCGTTAATAATTATCACTCTGTCTGAAAAACCATTTTCTCTAACATAATGAAGAAAACTGTCCTTAAGTTTTCCTTCACCTGAAATCAAAAACTTAACACTAGCATACCGTTCATCTTTCCATAAAAGCGACATCGCATCAAATGCCAGGAAATGGCCTTTCTCTATTGAGATACGGCCCAGCATACCAACAACAAAATCATCCGTTTTTAGATTTATACTCTGCTTATTAAAAGACACGTTATCTTTAGGCGCCGGGTCAATCCCATTATAAACCGTGGTTATCTTCTCAGTGACTATCCCAAAATCCTTTATCATATGGTCACGTACCGCGTTACTTACTGCTATACAATATTTGCCGGCAAGCGGAAAAACCTTTCTGAAAAAATGCGGACGATAAAAGCCATGGAACGTTACAATATACGGCACACGGCAGATTTTAGATAATAAAAAAGCCGCCATTTGAGTGACACGGGTATTGGCGTGTACAATCTGGATCCCGTTTTCTTTAATAAATCTACGTAAAATAAAAGATGTACGTATAACCTTAAGACTTAATATAGATTTTGTCGTCAGCGGAACTGTAATATGTTCTATACCCGCAGCAGCACACAATCTACACCAAGCACCGCCGCTCGTCGCAAGAAAGACTTTATGGCCTAACCGGTTAAGACCTGCACCCAAGGAAAGACAATACCTTGATATTCCGCCGGGCTTTAGATGATTAGCTAATAATAGTATTTTCATTAGTCCTTTGCCAATATTTTCTTTATATAATTAAAGACTTCCTGCGGCAATATTTTACCCATACAATCGTTTTGATTATCTAACACGCAAGCCGGCTTATAACAATATGAACAGTTCATTTTGTGATTAAATATTTTTAAAGTTTCCGACTTTACCGAATGACGGTTCGGATCCGTAGGCCCAAACAACCCGACTGTCGGCACATTAAGACTTTGAGCTAAATGCAATAATGCCGTATCGGGAGAAATAACGACCGAACATTTGCTTATCACATAAGGAAGATCTGTTAATGTAGTCTTACCGCATAGGTTTATCGGACGCGGATAGATAATATTTTCAAGTTTTGAAGCTCTCTCGGCTGAATATTCATCACCGATAAGAACAACTTTATAACCGTAAAGATCTTTATTTATCAGTTCTAAAAATTTGAACAAATTATCAAACGGCCAGTTTTTAGATGCCCAGCGTTTTGAGGCTGACATAACAATACCGATAAGCTTGGTATTAGGCAAGTCATATCCACCGCTTGATGGTATATCCCACATTGAAAGGCATTCTCCGGCAGACTCTATGCCAAGCATATCAAGTATCTTGCTCTGCGATACCAGCGGATCCATGTTTCTGTCATATTTTATTTTATTAGTCAACAGCCGGCCAAAACGCAAAGAAAAACCGAACGAACGGCGCGGAAAAGATAAAAACGTCAAAATATGTGAAAATTTATTATTTTGCATATCAATTATATAATCAAATGACATACGCCTGAGCTTCTGAGCTAACTGTATCAAAGATTTTAAATTCTTATAATCTTTATCAACTGTCAAAACATCATCGATATAAGGGCAGTGCTTGAAGAATGAAGCATAGACAACCGAAGTAAGTAACGTTATCTTACCGTTAGGATATTTCTCTCGTATCTTTTTCAATGACGGTATTATCAATATCAAATCACCAAGCGAAGATAACTTGATAACAAGTATACGAGTTTCGGCCAATACGCGGTCATAAACATGCTTTATTTCATCCAGACATCTTTCCATGGAATATTTTTCAACAACATCGTTACGTGCGTTTGATATCATTTGTCTGGCCAAATTCTTATCTTCAAGCAATTTATTCATTGCATGAGCAATACCTTCAACATCGCCTTTCTCTACCAGCAATCCGTTAAAACCGTCTTTTATTATTTCATTATAACCACCGACATTTGACGCTATAACCGGTATCCCCGAAGCCTGAGCCTCAACTATAACACGGCCGAACGACTCATCAGAAACCGATGGTGCAACGAATAAAGACGCATGTCGTAAATATTCATGTGCATCGGACGCGACACCGGTAAATTCGACACAATGCGTTAAAGAATAACGCGCTATTAAAGTCTTTAAATACTGAAAATAGCGTTGTTTGGATTTATCTACACCACCTATTATTTTTAGTTTCAGATACGGCTTTTTACGCAATAATTTATGGAACGCGTGTATAAGATGTTCATACCCTTTAGACGGCGATAAACGCCCCATAGTCATTATGATACCATTATCAAACCGCGTGTCATAATCCGTAAATTTAAAAACCGATAAATCGACCCACCTATTTATAATTATTATCTTTTCCTGCGGAACGTTATATTTCTCACGCATATGCCTGGCAACGACATTCGAAGGGCAAATAACAAATTTACCCCAGCCCATCACCTCACTTGAAAGTCTGGTTTTATACAAACCATGCGCGGTTGTAACGAAATGTGTATCTGTATTACGCGTAGCGAAAAAACTTATCCAGCCCGGCACCCTTGAACGCGCATGAACTATATCAACCGAATCTGATAGTATAATATCGCGAAATTTCGGGATACTGAGTATTGATATTGGAGATTTTTTATATACGTTTAAAGTGTAATGTTTCACCCCGTAACGTTGGAATGTATCTAATAATTTACCGCCGCCGCTTACCACTATACTCTCAAGGTCGGTTTCACGGTAATATTTCACCAAATCCATTACGCCGCGCTCTACACCACCGACATTTATTCTGGGAAGTGTCTGTATTACTTTCAATTTTTATCCTAATCGTTTTAAAAGCTTCGCTAACTCTGTACGATTGTATTCCATAATACCTGAATCGACCATCCGTATCTTATGCAAATTATACGGATTATCAATTATTTCTATTGTGTTTTCTATGCTGTTAAGAAATATTTTATGTTTACCGTCCATACGTTCAAAACGGACAGCCGCACAAGGCTTTTCAAGCGCAATGATCTCGGATATCATAGAAATACTTTCAGCACTTACTAATACAAAATCTGACAATGCTATGAACCCGTCAAAGACAAAATCATGATTTTCACGATTAGCATAAATTATTACCTCAACACCTTCGGCATATTCCATCTTCTCGCTTATTAATTCGTCTATTTCAGGCGGCGTTCTTCGTGAGGTGCTTATTAAGACCCTATACCCTGAATCAAGAGCAAAATGCTTAACTTTATCCATGAAACGCGAAACATTACGGATATACGTCTCTTTATCAAATAACGGACCGCCTATAAACACAGAAAAACGTTTATGTTCTTTAAGATTAAACTTATCACGGCATTTTTGCGCTTTATCTTCCAGATCACGCGGATAGGTCAAAGCGCCTTTTATTACCACAATGTTATCACCTGTCACCCTGTCATGCTCCGGAACGATAACTGCATCAAATTTTCCCGTCAAAATATTCGGCCGTAAAATTGAAACAGATTTTGAGCGTATAGAGGTTGAGAAAAGCTTCGTTACCGGCGCTACAAAACTGCCGGTGCTTACGACTATATCCGCGAAAGTAGTACGCAATTCTAAAGCACTGTCTTTCTTAAGCAATAGCGAAAGGCATTTATCGCTGAATATAGAGTTTTCGCCAAAAATAAAGGCCAGCGCTTCGGCAAGCATACGCATAAAAGGAAATTTATAACGTACATGTATTACTTTATATTTAACATCTTTCAAATATTCAAAGATATATGATACAAAAGCCAACGACTGTTTTTCATGGCCTTTTTTGTTGTCACTTAAAATTGCTATGATCTTATCTTTCTTTCGTTTAAACCGTTTATGCGACCATAAATATTCCGCAGGATACTGTGTTATGACCCTTTCGTAAAAAAGATGCAGTTCATTAAGTATCTCCATATCTGTCTTATTGTTACAGACTATCGGGTCGCCTGTTATTATCTTATGTGAAAAACCGTGTTCGCGCACACCATAACATGGGTATATTGTCCGCTCCAGTTTACGGGCGACATAAACAGCACCGCGCGGTGTAGGCACAAGATGAGAAAAAAGTTCCACATAAATCGCGTTGTCCTCAGCACCATGGTCTACCACCATACCTACAACATATCCTTTTTTCATATACCGCAAAAGTTCTTTTAATGTAAAGCATACCTCAAGGCTTTGATTAGCGCGTATTTCGTTTAGAAATTTGTCTAAAACTTTATTTTTCTGGCGTTTAGCCAAAACAGCAAAATTCGCTTTGCTCGACAATGCAAAATTGTAAAGTTCCCAACTGCCGCCATGCACACCAACCAACACGGCATTGGTAAGGTCAAGATCTTTTAAAGAATCGATGTTAACGTATTTTACAAACTTTGGTGACAGGAACGTTTCTATTATACTTAAACCTAGGTTACGGAAGCTCCTCCGTACAATATTCTGTACCTGAGCGGAAGTTTTTTCAGGAAACGCAAGTTTGACATTAACAAAGGCCGTCCGCCTTTTTTTGGGATGCAAATAGATAAACCACCCTATCCCCTGGCCAAATACATATAAAACAAATAAGGGCAGTTTATTTAAACAAAATTTTATAAATTTAAGGATTTTATACATAGATTCTAGTATACCTTACTATTAGTTATAATTCCAGATGAAATGTCCGAGAAAAACTTATTTTCATCTTCCATGACAAACTCAACATCGACAATATAAAATTTCAACACGTTATCGATATCTTTGAACCTGTAACTGTCCTTACGCGTTATGAAAATATCCGCTATGCCGGAGACCGAGAACTTATTTTTGAGCTGCTCGATATCTTTCGTGTCCAGATCATAATGATCGGGATATTCTATCTCCAACAAAGGCGACAACCCTTCAGCTTTTAAAAGAGCAAAGAACCCTTGAGGGTACCCTATCGCCGTTGCCGCGCCCATAACACGAGTATTAAAAAAAGACTTATCATAAACCTTTCCCGAAAGATCTGATATCCGGGATATAACATAATCGGCAAAATATACGTTTATATCTTTTTTAATTTTAATTAATTCCTGTTTATATTCATCCTTGTTTTTACAAATTGTCTTATACATGATAATCCCGACATCAGCACGCTTAATTGCGGATTTAGCTTCACGCAGCCTACCTGCAGGTATAAGTCTGGCGGTATCAAAAAGATCAAACGGATTGAGCATCACAATATTAATATCGCGCTTTAACTTCCTATATTGATACCCGTCATCTAAAATAAAGAGGTCATATCTTGATTGATTATCCACGGCCAAACGCACTCTGTCTTTTCCCGAAAAGACATTTACACCTCTTTCAATATACATTTTTTCTTCATCACCGCCATAACCGCGCCGTAATAAAGCCGTTTTATATATAGGCCTAAAATAATCCAGTAGTTTTAATGATAAGGAGGTTTTGCCGGTACCGCCCCATGAGATATTACCTACACTTACTACTTTAGCTGTGACTGAAGTAGTTTTAAAATATCCCTTCTCGTACAAAAACGAACGTAATACGACTATTATCCGAAAAATAACCGACAAACAAACTAAGATAAAAAAAACTATTTTTTCGGCAAAATTCTTCTCATTATTCTCTATAAACGCTATATATTTGCTTTTAATAACATTAAATGTATTCATTGTTATTTACCCTCTCCTTAGATAACAGATTTAATAAGCTCAAGATTTTTCTTTGAACTTTCTGCGCCTTTTTCGAAAACTTTCCTTGCATTCTCACATAACTGCGTGTACCTCAAACTATCCGTCAAAAGACACTCAATGGCCTCATACAGTGTTGCTTCATCTTCAACCGATATGCCCGCCCCGCTGGATAAAGCGGCTTCTGCAATATCCTGAAAATTACGCATATTACTGCCGAATATTACAGGCTTATTATATGCCAACGGCTCAAGTATATTATGCCCGCCATATGGGACAATACTTCCCCCGACAAAACATATATCACAAAAACCGTAAAATTTAGAAAGCTCACCTATAGTATCAAGAAAAAACAGATCAGCATCAGCAGATACATTCATCGACAGTTCGCTTATCAATTTGGGAATCAGCCCTAGCGAAGCAGATACATTCAATATATCGTTTATTCTGTTAACATGCCGCGGGGCTATAAGCATTTTTATTTTTCTATTATTATCTTTAAGGCGTTTATATACTTTTAATAATATCTCTTCTTCTCCCTGATGGGTACTACCTGCGACTATAAAGCTTTTATCGTGTACGCCCAGGATACCGGCATATTTTGTCTTGAAATCATCCGAAAGTGTTAAATTTCTCGCCGTACAGAATTTCATGTTACCGGTAACAAACAGTCTGTTAGGTTTACAGCCTAAAGAGATAAATCTATCTTTATAGTCTTCGTTTTGCACCCCAAGCGCGGCTATTTTATTTAATGAATAACGAATAAACCATTTGACTTTCATATAACGTTTATATGCTTTATCCGATATCCTCCCGTTAACCAATACGACGGGAATATTCTTCTCGTTGAGCAATCTGAAAAGGTTAGGCCAAATCTCAGTTTCGGCAACTATCAATATCTTAGGGTTAATCGATTTAATGGCTTTAAGCAATATTGCCGTTATATCAAATGGAAAATAAAATATTTTAGCCTTACCCGAATATTTTTTACATGCAAGTTCATAACCGGTCAACGTAGTGACAGAGATAACTAACGGTAGTTTCATGCTTTCAGATATCTGCCCGGCCAATTCTTCTATCAACATAACCTCGCCGACACTTACTGCATGAAGCCATACAGAACTCTGCAAAGATAAATGAATAAACCCGAACTTTTGTTTTAAGCCTTCCGCAGTTATCTTTCCTTTAAAAAAATAAACCGGTAAATACAATATTATAACTGTCAGAAATATCAGGTCGTATATCAGAAACAAACATTCTTTAATTATATTTTTCAATACCTTCATTCTGTATTTTCTTTCTTAACTATCTTCCCGCTATTTTTCATTTTGCTTTTTACATCTCTAAATATTTAAACCAATCTTCGCTAACGACTACCCGCCACACCATTATTTTATTTAGGCGGGTCCGCCTCTGGCAGAACGACTAACGACTATTTAGCTCTCGGATGCGCTTTCTCATATATCCTTTTTAACGAATCAATTGTCAAATGTGTATACACCTGAGTCGTTGCTATACTTGAATGACCCAGCAGTTCCTGCACACTCCTTAAATCAGCGCCATGTTCTAAAAGATGAGTGGCGAAAGTATGTCTGAAAACATGAGGCGATAACTTAAACTTTATCGCAGCCTTTTTTATATATCGTTCAATTATGTTACGCAGGCCCCTGTCCGTTATTTTCGTCAACCGGTGATTAATGAATAATGCCGCGTTTTTATCGGTGCGAAGATCCATATACGCTTTGAGTGCTTTTATTGCCGGATTACCAAGCGGCAATAACCGTTCTTTACGGCCTTTACCTTTAACCTTTACTATACCCGCGATAAAATCTACGTCGTTTATCTTGGTATCGGCAATCTCTGAAACACGCGCGCCTGTAGAATACAAAAACTCTAAAATAGACTTATCACGTATACCCCAAATATCGTTTGTATCAGGAAGTTCAAGCACCATAGCTATCTGCGGTTCTGTCATGAATTTCGGTAAAACTTTATCTAGACGCGGATATATTAACGATGCGGCCGGATTATTCAATACTTCGCCTTCGCGCATAAGGAATTTAAAGAAACTCTTTAACGTAGATATTTTGCGGGAAACGCTGCGTTTACTTATTCCTTTTTCAGAAAGTCTGCCTAAAAATCTACGTAAGAAAAAATAATCTATGCGCTTAATATCTGTCATTTTCTGTTCTTTAAGAAATTCGTCAAATTCTCTCAAATCAACATCATAATTCAATGATGTATTATTAGAATAGTTACGTTCCAAAGAAATAAATTGCAGGAACTTGTCTTTATAATATGAAAAAGGTATCATAGACTTACGCCGTATTCATTTATTTTATATCGTCGTTCTCAGACTTATCATCATCTTTCTTGGTCTCTTCCGACAGCAACGCGCGTGAAGTAAATGTACATTCCGGATATTTACTGCACCCGTAAAAAAACTGTCCGCGTTTATTTCGTCTTTGGATAAGCAGCCCGTCGTTACATGACGGACATTTAACACCTGTAGTTATGCTTTCGGCATATTTACAGTTAGGAAAATCCGAACAGCTCAAAAAACGCCCCTTTCGCGACCATTTAATAGCCATAGGTTTACCGCATTGAGGGCATATTTTATCCGAAAGTTCAACATCCTTTTTTATTTTGGTCTTAGCCTCGTCCAAGTCATGTATAAATTGCTTGTAAAACCCGTTTAACACGTCCGTCCACTTCTTATCGCCTTCAGCTACCTCGTCAAGGCTTTCCTCCATATTAACTGTAAAATCTTCATTTATAACATCTGCAAAATGGTCCGCAAGCATATCGCTCACTTTTATACCGAGATCGGTTGCCGTAAAGGCGCTTCGTTCACGGCGCATATAATCACGTCTGACAAGTGTCGCGATTATCGGGGCGTATGTAGACGGACGGCCTATACCTTTTTCTTCAAGGATACGGACAAGCGAGGCATCGTTATAACGTGCCGGCGGTTTGGTGGTTTTTTCTTTCACGTCAAACCCTAAAAATTCAAGACTATCGCCTTTAGAAAAACCCGGAAGATCTGTCAACTCTTCGTCTCTGCCTAAGACTTTTAAAAAACCGTCAAAAACAATTGATTTACCCTCAGCAATGAATTGGGCAATATCATTACCGATAACAGCCTTGTTATAACGCATAATAGCCTCTTTCATAAATGAAGCTATAAACCTGCGCCAAATGAGACTGTATAATCTCGATTCGTTGTCGTCAAGAATAGATGAAAGGTTCTCGGCCAAACGGTCAACGCCTGTCGGGCGTATAGCTTCATGCGCACGTTGAGCACCTTTCTTCTCCTTAAATTTATTATCTTTAAGCGGTAAATACTCCTTACCGAAAATATTTTCTATATAACCTTTCGCTTCCAAAACAGCTTTAGGCGCGATATAAAACGAATCGGTACGCATATACGTTATAAGACCAACGCTATTGCCGTCTATCTCATAACCTTCATAAAGCCGTTGCGCCAACATCATGGTTTTTTGAGAAGAAAACCGTAATTTATTAAAAGAATCCTGCTGTAAAAGAGAAGTAGTATAAGGCGGCGGTGCTTTACGTTTAGCATCTCGCGAAATAATATCCAAGACAGAAAATATCTGGCTGTTAAGCTCCTCTACACACTTTAACGCGTCGTCTTCCGTCTCAAATATTGCGTCTTTCTCTTTGAACTTATTTAAACGTGCGGTAAACTCAGTATCACCATATTTAAATCTTGCATCAACCAGATAAGTAGTTTGGGGTATAAAAGCCCTTATCTCTTTTTCCCGGTCAACAATAAACTTTAAAGCTATTGACTGTACACGCCCGGCAGATAAACCCCTTACTATTTTTTTCCATAACAAAGGTGAAAGATTATAGCCTACTATCCTATCTAAAACACGCCGTGCTATTTGAGCATTTACGCGATTCATGTCAAGTTCGCCGGGTGAGGCAAACGCTTCTTTTAATGCCGGTTTGGTTATTTCATGAAAGACTACCCGATAAAAAGTTTTGTCTTTATGCGGAAGAGCTTCCCTAATATGCCAGCTTATAGCTTCACCTTCACGGTCAGGGTCCGTTGCCAGATATATCACACTCTTATCTTTGGCCGCCTTCCTTAATTGTGAAAGGACTTTTTTCTTGCCCGGTATAACTTTAAACTGAGGTTCAAAGTTATTCTCAATATCAATAGAAAGTTGTTTTGAGGGTAAATCTATTATATGCCCCATTGAGGACAAAACCTCATAATCACGGCCTAATATGCCGGAAATAGTCTTGGCTTTTGTAGGTGACTCAACTATAACTAAATATTTACTCATAATATTATACCTTTGCGTAAAATGACGGTTTCAATTCTTTAACAAACCCTTTAAATACAAGCGACAACAAACCTTTAAACGCATCCTGTCTTGCTAACTGCGACTGGGCAAGTATTTCATCAAAAAATTTACCCTTAAAATCCACTATATCGAATATTACATTCTCAGGAAACTTGAGATCAGGCGCCAAATCTTTGTCCGGCACAAACGATGATATGGAAAATTCATCCAGTATGTCTTTTATATTCTCCACTAATTTCGCACCTTCTTTTATCAAATAATTCGGGCCCACACTTACCGGCGAAGTTATTTCACCCGGCACGGCAAAGACTTCCCTGTTTTGTTCACACGCAAGCCGCGCAGTTATAAGTGCTCCGCTGCGTTTTGCGGCCTCGACAATAACTACACCCTTAGACAACCCGCTTACTATTCTGTTACGTTTAGGGAAATTCTCTCTTAACGGCGGCATATTCAATATATACTCTGATATCACCGCACCACAATTAGCAATTTCCAAACCCAGACGTTTGTTCTCACGCGGATATACGTTCAACAGTCCACTGCCCAGCACTGCCGTAGTAATGCCGTTACTTAGCGCGCCTCTATGCGCACATGTGTCTATCCCGCGCGCAAGGCCTGAAACAACATTTATCCCCATAGACGAAAGGTCAGACGATAAATTTTCCGCAACCGAACTTCCATAGGGTGTCGGAATCCTTGTGCCGACAACTGCAATAGACATCTTACTCAAAACGTCAACATTGCCTTTGACATACAACACTAACGGCGGATCGAATATCTCACGGAGTATTTCGGGATACCTTTGGTCATGTAAATCTACGATCTGTATCCCGTTATCTCTTGCTTGGGAGATCTCACGTTCAAAGAGCCGACTATCCCTGCAGGATAGGAATTTATCAATATCTTTTTGGTTCAAAACACCAAATTTAGATAATTCTTTATGCGAAACGTTTATAAGCAAGTCCGAATCGTCAAATGATTTTAATAGTTCCGTTTTTTTTGAATACGCTAAATTTAATGTATTTAAAAAAACTAGACCGTTACTTCCCATTTATTATTTTTATCACCTCACACGCTACCTCGTCAATCGATAAGTCGTCTGTAATAATAGTATAGTCCGCTTTAGAATAATATATCTCACGTTCGGCAATAAGGCGGTTTATATTTTCCTGCGGGCTGGCACCGGACATAAGTAAAGGCCGGTTACGACAGCCGTCAAGCCGTTTATACAGTGTAGTTGCTGAGGCATTAAGCCTTATCATTATACCCGAACTCTTCATTACGGCTATGTTCTCAGCGCTGAGCATTATGCCACCGCCACAGCTTACAGCCATATGCTTTTTTGCCGATACATCTAAAAGAACCGTTTTTTCAAGCTTTCTGAATTCAGATTCACCTAATTTACTGAAAATTTCAGGTATAGTCATGTCGGCAATATTTACAATAGCTTCATCCAAGTCAATAAAGTTGTACCCGCATTTATCAGATAGCGCCCTGGCAACGGAAGTTTTACCCGTACCCATAAACCCGACAATATATATATTATTATATATAAGACGCATGAGTTAATTTTACAAAACACACGCCTTTTTGCAAGAAGTTTTATTTTATAACCCAAAAGGTCTTATTTCGTATATAATATTGTATGCATTTTTTACGACCTTTCGACCCCTGGCGTTCTGATAACTGTACATGCCGGGGAAAATACAGTTTATCCCCTTATACAGGCTGTTCTCACGGATGTCTTTACTGTTACGCGTCAAGTTATATTAAAGACTTTGCCTTTCCCAGACCTAAGAAGGAATTTATAAAAAAACTCTCCAACGACCTTAAAAATGCCGATAGTACTCTTGCAATAGCCTTAAGTAACTCATCAGACTGTTATCAGCCCCTTGAAAAAGAGTTGAACCTTACACGAAGAACACTCGAACTATTGATAAAATATCAAAACCCGGTGGCTATCACAACAAAATCACCGCTTATTACCCGGGATACAGGCATTTTAAAGATGTTGAAGCGCTGCACTATCGCAATTACAATAACCACACTGAACGATGCATTGTCAAAAAAACTCGAACCGTACGCGCCGTCACCGGCCCTGCGTCTTGACGCCATAAAAAAACTGTCAGGGACTTTCTATACAATATGTCGGCTAGACCCCATAATTTACTCACTAACAGATAATAACCTACGAAAAACTGTCAAAAAGTTAAAAGAACACGGCGTATCACAAATAATAACATCAACTTATAAAACCAAACCGGACAATAAGGTAAGAATGTTCCAACAATTCCCTGAATATGCCGAAAAATGGTCTAAACTTTATGACAAAAACGGATATTTGCCCTATACTTTACGAAAAAATATTATCAGAAAAATAGCGTCAGAATGTGAAAAAGAAAAAATACATTTTTCGTCATGCCGCGAAGATTTTAAAGAGTTTAATACAACAGAATGTGACGGGAATGTCTTTTAAGAAATAAGCTCAATATCTACACACTCAGTTTTTATTATAGTATTATGGACAATACAATTCTCAATAAACCGATAAAAGACTTCTTTCTTACCGGAGACATCGGCATCGGTTATTATTTTAACCTTTATGTCAACCAGTCGTTTTGGTGAATCATCTGATAATCTCGCAAAGGAACGCACCTTAAGTTCGGAATATTCAAGATCGTTCATAGAAAAATAATTTTTAGCGAACATCGCTATACATCCGGCAAGTGACGACAAAAACAACTCTAAAGGATTCGGCCCTTCAGGTGTAACACCGTCTTTCTTTTTATCAATATAAAAAGTCACACCTGACGGAGATGTCCCGACTTCATAAACGTCATTATTTAAATGTATTACTTCTGTCTCTATATTCATCCAGTTAAGTATACAGGATATCGACTCTTTTACAACCCCTTATAAACAAAAACTAATTTTTAAAATTATTTTGCCTCAACAATCCCGGCAATCAATAAGATACTGAAAAGCAAAAAGACAGATCAATCTTCCGAAGAACTTCTTGCGCATCTGCCGCCATACATATAGGCACGAGCAGCAGCAGGACTGGCAGCCAAGTTACGATAGGAGACCATAGCAAAGTCATCTATAACACTATAATACCCTCCGCGAATGCCTGAACCTGTACCAGCTGTAACCTCACCTGAGCTATAGCCCGGCCAATCAGAATTGGTAGCATTTCCGGCAGCCGACAGCACACCGTCACCATGACTCCCCTGAAATAGTCTCCCAGTGCTATTGCCCAATGTCACACATTGTTCAGGGGCATTTCCTGATAAAGCCATAGCACCGTAATATCCGGCACCGGAAGTTAATCTACTTGTTCCTGATTTAGCCGCAAAGCCGCTCCTTAATGGGCCTGTTATACCCATATCATAAGCACACAATCCTTTCCCCGATTGTGTAACCGTTTCACTTACAGTAGCACTTGAACTTAACGTTGTCGCCCGAGTTATATTTGTTGTACCCCAGGCATATTCGCCATATACCGCCTCATTGGGGCCCCTACATGCTTTTTCAAATTCAAGCTCTGTAAAAGGCCTAAGCCCGGCCCAATCCATATAGGCACATAAATCCATCCATGACATATAATTCATCGCAATCCATTCTCCGTCTGAAGAGCCATCAGCCGTATTATCACCGCTAAAGTCACAACCAAATGTATAAGGCCCTGAACCTGGATCAGATTCGGCTATTATCGTCTGTCTATATACCATAGCGGCACTTTCATCTATCATTACATGATCACCAGCGTCATTACCGCTAAGTGAAGCGTTAGTACGAGTCTGCTGTTGTGTCAATGTCAATGTATTCAAAAAATCTCTAAACGCGCCCTGAGATATCTCATATTTCATTAGATAAAAACTTTTATATCCGGTAGGCCAATTGGCATTATCGACCGCACTTGTTCCATCTTTATCTATACCACCGTCACCGTCAACTAAAATCGACCTGTCCATAATAGCATCGGCATCTATATTTTTAGCTGACGTAGTTATCTGTACAGGATTATTGTCCACACCGTCTTGATGAAAAGCAAAAAGGGATTCAAGGGTCGAGGTCCCGTCTCCGATATAAAATGGTCCTTCGGGTATATAAACCATTTCTATTGCAAAGACTTTCACTCTAGCCTGTGTGGTAGATGTCAAACCATCCGCCGCCCAGTCCCATACAAGGTCAATGTCATCCGTATCGACAGTGCCGGTACCCGGATAGCTTCTATATAAAAAAGCACCATACCCACCTCCCGCAGACGTAGTATTATCATCCGGAACAACTATGTCAAGCAACGTCCCCGTGCCTCTGGAATAGCCAAGTTGTGTAGCATTTTTGTCGTATCCTGTAGATGTATCTGAAGTCTTAAGTGTCGCATGTGACCATGTAACACCAGAATCTGTAGAGTATTTAACAAACACCCACGCCGCGTCATAATTAACAGAACCCCTCCAGGAATTCTCCCATGAAATATCAAACTCTACATCTATTGTCTCAGCTTCGCCATCCTGATTGGCTAAAGATATATTAGTGACAGCAATGGCATTTGCATGAATTTTTAACGGAAAGAAAAAAATATTTAGCAAAAAGATAACAGAAAAAATTTTTTGCAAACATACAACTCTAGCTACCGACATTTCATCAACCTTTTATTGTCTGAAGATTTTAAAATAACAACTAACTCCTCTATATATTACCACCGCACATTAAATACAGCAACAATATGTAATAAGAATAGCAGATCTTATTTAGAAAATATTGTAATCATCTGAAAATTATACTTTTGCTATAAGTATTTCGGACAATTTCTTACCGGATAACAGCATACCACCAAAAATCGGACCCATACGAGGAGTTCCGTAAACGGCATTGGCCGCCATCCCACAAACATAAAGACCCGGACAGACTTCTTTCGTATTATCCACAACCAACCCTTCGGCAACGTCGGCATCCATAGACTTTTCCCATAATATCTTGCCGGTAGGTGTATTAAGTTTAAGACCTGATTTACGTTCGACAACACCTACAACTTCACACGGATGGCCGGTAGAGTCAACTACAACTTTCGCACGTATTGTTAAGGGGTCTACATGCAACCCCGCCATATTGACCGGTGACCAATTTATAACTAACCCGCAAACCTTGCCGTTTTTCACCATAACATCTTCTGCCATAATACAATTTAATATCGTTGCGCCCGCATTGACCGCGTGATATGCCAAAGAAGAAGAACACTCTATTGCATCGGCTAGAAAATAATCTTTTTTATACTCTGTAATGCGTACACCCAACTCATCAAGGATGGGTTTAGCCCCGGCCTGCACCACTATCTCATTAAACAACATTCCACCGCCAGGCATCCCGCCGCCTATTGTAAGTTTTTTTTCAAATAAAACTACCTTTTTTCCGGCCTTGGCAAGATAATAAGCAGCAAGCATTCCTGACGGACCGGCACCGACTATTGCCACATCTACATCTAATGAGTCAGTTATCTTATTAAAATATTTCTCGATTATACCTTTTGATATCAATATTTCATCTAACATAGAATCTCCTTTCTAAGAATAAGTAACATAAAACTTGAGTTGAAACATAAACTATATTACAATGTTGAAATTTTAAGGCAAGTATTTTTTTATCTCTTCGTCCGGCAAAGGATCTACCTTGCACGCCTCAACCATATCGTTACAGGATATTTTTATAATAAGATCTGACCCGCTATTTTTTGTATAACGTGCAAGAATTGAAGCAGAAAGTTTAATAATATTACTATCATATTTACCACGTATCACAGCCAGCGGACCCGGTAAAGTCACAGGTGAAAGAACCGTGTCATTCTTTATAATATATTTTATAAGCTCATTATTCTCATCTTCGTCTCTGCCCAATATCAAAAAAGCATTTTCTGATATCTTAAAATAACGGCCGAATTTTATTATCCCTATATTGGACTCAACAAACATATTCTTCAACATCAGGTCTTTCAATCTGTTACAAAAATTAGCATCTGTAAGCAAACACCCGCCTCCCGGCCATGGGAAATCTTTTAACTCGAATTTCGCAGCCCAATCAAGCTGCTCTCGCCTGCCGCGCCCGTTAATAGCAAGTAATTTCTCCCTATCTATCCATCCGCTTTGCTCCGGGATAGTTTCATGCATAAGCTTTGCCGACAACGGACGCAATAAAAGACCTTCTACACCAGCCTGTTTTTCAATCAACTTTAAGGTATTTCTTTTTTGCGACATCGGACGCTGGCCTATGACCTCACCTGACACGATGAAATCAGCCGAATGCGCTAACATAACTTCTTTGGCAATTTTAAGCATAAATATCTTACAATCAATGCACGGATTAAGGTTTTTGCCATATCCGTTAACGGGTTTTTTTATCAT
>JAQVMQ010000020.1 GCA_028703535.1 Candidatus Omnitrophota bacterium
GAATCCCTGCCCTTCCGCCATATAAAAAACCCCAGACTTAAAAGTCTGGGGTTTTTTATATGCTGACAGGGCGGTTTCAAATCTACTTTTTTCATGAAATGAAAAAACGGGTTCGTACCGTTTAATTATTCAGGCGTTTTCACTATAGGTCCGCGCGGGTTATCCTTTAGGATAAACAAGCGAATCCCTGTCTAACATCTGGTTTTTTTGTTTGCTGGGCAGGGTGAGTATCCGCTATAATTTAGGTTTCATTTCCTTTCGGATCCCGTTTTTTAAAAAATACGGAACCCTGCCTTTTCGCAAAGCGAAAACAGGTTTGTACTGTTTTAATATTTAGGTTTTTTATAAATAAAAGGGACAGACACCATTAATCAGGGCTGATAGCTATCCTTAAGCGTAACCGTACGATTAAAAACCAACTTATCTGGTGTTGACGTCTTATCCAGACAAAAATATCCTTTACGTAAAAACTGAAATCTGTCTGAAACTTGCGCGTCTTTCAATGAAGGTTCCAAATATGCATCCACTGTCTTGACCGCATCTTTATTTATCAGTTTGTGTAAATCATTTTTATCTTTACTACTGCTTGGATCGCGGTCTTTGAAAAGCGGCTCATATAATCTTACATCAGCTTTTATCATATGTTTTTCAGAAACCCAGTGTAAAGTGCTCTTGACTTTACGTCCGTCATCAGTTCCACCTCCGCGCGAAGCAGGATCATAGGTACACCTCACTTCAACTATAGTCCCTTCAGCATCTTTAACTGCGCCTGTACAAGTAACGTAATAAGCATGTTTAAGACGGACTTCCCTGCCGGGTGAGAGCCTAAAATATTTTTTTGGCGCGTTTTCCATAAAATCTTCACGTTCAATATAAAGCACTTTAGAAAATTTTATTTTGCGCGTGCCGGCAGACCGATCTTCAGGGTTATTATCCGCGTCAAACTCTTCTTCCTTATCTTCCGGATAGTTTTCTATAACAAGCTTAAGCGGATCAAGTACCGCCATAACACGTTTAGCACGTTTATTTAGATCTTCACGTATGAAATATTCAAGTAACGCAAGATCGACTATACTGAAAAATTTAGCTACACCTATTCGTTCGCAAAAATTGCGTATAGACTCAGGCGTATAACCACGCCGCCTCAACCCTGAAATAGTCGGCATAAGCGGGTCGTTCCATCCATCGACAATCTTTTCGGAAACAAGCTGCTGTAATTTACGTTTACTTAATACCGTATAGCTCAAATTCAACCGCCCAAATTCTATCTGTTGAGGATGACACGGCACATCTAATTGTTCTAAAAACCAATTATATAACGGCCTATGGTTTTCAAACTCTAAAGTGCATATAGAATGAGTTATACCTTCCAAGGCATCACATAAACCATGCGTAAAATCATACATAGGATAAATGCACCATTTATCTTTAGTTCTGTGATGAGATTGATGGGCTATTCTGTATATTACAGGATCACGCATATTCATATTGGATGATGACATATCAATCTTCGCGCGCAACACACATTCACCGTCCCGGAATTCCCCATTTCTCATACGCTCAAACAACACTAAATTTTCCTCTGTTGAACGATTACGATACGGGCTCATTCTCCCCGGTTCGGTCAATGTCCCCCGATATTCTTTTATTTGCTCAGCTGTAAGACCGCATACATACGCTTTATCTTTTTTTATGAGCTCAACAGCAAATTCATAAAGTCTGTCAAAATAATCCGACGCAAAGAATAATCTGTCATCCCAATCAAATCCCAGCCATTTAACATCTTTTTGAATAGAATTGACATATTCCTGCTCTTCTTTTGAAGGGTTGGTATCGTCAAAACGCAGATTACATTTCCCGCTATATTTCTGTGCCAGAGTAAAATTAAGACAAATAGATTTCGCATGTCCTATATGAAGATATCCGTTAGGTTCGGGCGGGAAACGAGTATGGACACGCCCTTCGTTCTTATTATTCGTAAGATCATTCTCTATTATTTCTTCAATAAAATTTATTCTTTTTTTATCTTCCATATAACCTTTATACATATTACTATCTGAAAATACGTAAGAATATATCTTTTATAAGATCGGCACCGCCCTTAATACCATTAATTACTATAGCGCCTATATCTAAATTAAAGGTCACACGCAAATACAACACAAAAAACAAAAGTATAAGAATATAAAGTATACTGAAATTAAACAAATACGAGATATATCCGCTAAACGACGTGCCTTTAATCTCTTTAGCTATAAAGATAAGATGCATAACCGACAATGCGCCTCCTAAAAAAACAAATATATTATTGCCATACGACAAGTTGAATATCCTCGGTATTATAAGAAAGCCTAACCCGGTAAATATAAGTAACGCCGGAAACATCAACATCAAAACTTGTGATCTGAAAAAAAACTGCTGGCTCCTTTTGTATAGTGAATTTAAATCACCGCAAAACATATAAAAAATAAAAGGTGTCAAAACAGAAAAAAATAAAGCATGCTCAGAAAAATCTCCTTTTAATTTCGTTTCATTAAAAAACTCAACAGTAAACTGAGAAAGAAATGCCAAAAGAAATAAAAACAAAATAAATTTCAGTATAGTGAAAATATAATTATCTTGAAAACCGTTCATGTCCACAGAAATACCCCCTCAAAACTTCCGGTATAACAACCCCCCCGTCTTCCTGCTGATAATTCTCCAAAATGGCAGTAAACAAACGCGGCAGCGCTAACCCCGAGCCGTTTAACGTATGAACAAATTCACGCTTACCTGTCTTAGAATCTTTATATTTTATATTACCGCGGCGTGCCTGAAAATCCTCAAAATTAGAACAGCTTGAAACTTCAAGCCACTTGTCTATACCCGGTGAATAAACCTCTATATCATAGCACTTCGCTGCCGCAAAACTCAAATCTCCGGAAGCTAAGGCAACCACACGGTAAGGAAGTTTAAGAAGTTCCAGCACCTTACACGCGTTTTCGAGTAATTGTTCAAGCTCATCGTATGAAGTGCCGGGCTTAACGAATTTAACAAGCTCAACTTTATCAAACTGATGTAATCTCATAAGGCCTTTGGTATCTTTACCGTAAGAGCCTGCTTCGCGCCTGAAACATGGCGTCGCGCAAACATTATAAATAGGCAGTTCAGATTCATCAAGCAGAACATCACGTTTTAAATTCGTCACAGGCACCTCAGCCGTAGGTATAAGATAAAAATCATCGTCCGACATATTATACATGTCATCTTTAAGTTTAGGCAGCTGACCTGTGGCACGCATAGTTTTTGAGTTAACAAGAAACGGTACAGAAACTTCTCTATATCCATGTTCTTTTATATGCAAATCCAGCATGAAATTTATTAATGCCCTCTCAAGCGTAGCACCATCACCTGTATAAGTAACAAAATTAGTGCCGGTAAGTTTCGTGCCGGCCTTAAAATCAACCATATTAAGTTCTTCGGCTAACGTTACATGGTCTTTAGCTTTAAACTTAAAATCCGGCTTTTCACCATATTGACTCACCAGTTCATTCTTTGATTCGTCCCCGACAGGAACACTGGAATGCACTATATTGGGCAGCCAGTCAAGTTTAGCTTTATAATCAATATCAAGCTGCGCAAAGTCTTTTTCAAGTTCCGCAAGCTGGGATTTTAGCTGTTTTGATTCTTCAATTTTAGACTTAGGATCTTTCTTATCTTTTATCAATAACTGCGTTTCCTGAGCCAAAATATTCTGACGGGCAGAAAGTGTCTCAAGCTCAGAGAGCTTATTACGCCAAATATTATCCAGTGCTAAAAAAGCATCTAAATCAAACTTATCGTTACGTTTGATTAACGATTCTTTTACAATTTCAGGATTATTTCTCAATATTTTAATGTCCAACATAAATTCGCACCTCAAAGATTTCTCAACTGTCTGGTATTATACAATAATTTTACCATTTTCAAAACTATAGTTATATATTAAAAATCAGAACTAACCTGTCTTCTTCTTTTAGCAAAAATCCTATTCTCAAGGAAATCTTCGTATTTTTTCATGCAGGCCACCTTAGGGCTATATCCTGAGCATATACCTTTTCGGTATAATTCCGGGCACCCATCACAAGCATTTAGCTTCATGCCCGCCCGTACGGCAGAATAGAAATGTTTGATTAACCAAAAAACAAGACAAAATAAAGCAAAATACACATATTCGCCATAAAACAAAAGTGTCATCAAATTCCCGACGATACCCCCCAGCGAAAACCTCAAAAAATCTTTAATTATCCGATTTAATCTTTTGTACAAAGGCGGATATGACAAAAACACTACAATAAAGCACATCAAAATGAAAAAAAAAGAATAGGCACTTAAATAAAATAAATATTTAAAGAAAATATTCACCAACAAACATAAACATAAACCCAAATATAAAAAAAAACAACTTCTACAAAAATATATTTTGCCAAATTTAAAAACATCTTTTTTAAATCTCACACACAGCGGTTTATGCGCAAATAATACCGGCAAATATAACAAAAAACGTTTGAAAAACATATTTTAAGGTTATCCCTCTATCAACTACATAGCGTTATTATAATCTTCTTCACTATTATCAAAACCATATCCTAAAAGCTCACAGGATTTTTTGATATTTTTTTTACGATACTCCCAACCCGGATGGGTACTTAAAAAATCTAATTTATTAAAAAATTTATATTTATCCATTTTATCCATGAAACTAAAAGCACCCGAAACATCACCGTAAGCATCATACAACAAATTAAGCGCGTATAAATCAGCTTTTTCTTCTTGTATACGTGAATATTTCAAATCTAAAAGTTTTAAAAATACACCCGGCGTTTCGGAGCCTGTGTTACCTGACAAAACAGTTAAAAGTGCCGTTAAAATAACACCCCGTCCCATCGCTCTTATGTGGTCATTATTCTTATAATGGCCTAGCTCGTGAGCAAGCACAAACGACAATTCCTCCTCGGTGTCAAGTTTATCAAGCAAGCCTGTATAAATAACGATTCTATTACCCGGATAAGCCAAAGCATTGACTGTTTTTGAATTTATGACCGTAACAATAAACTTCTCTGAAAAATTAGTTTTATCAAGCAGTCTGTCCAAAACTTTTTCCACATCATTAGAACCTATTGATGTATATTCTGAACCATCACATGTCTTTATTTCATATCTGCCTAATATTTCGTTTAATCTGTCAGGCATAAAAGTCAAAAGGATCTCAACAACGAAAATTCCAAACAAATACACTGATAATATAACAGCAAATATAACAAAAAGTCTTGAAAGAAGATATTTTACAGGCGACGTTTTAGAAACATTGAAATTATCAGCACCGGGGTCTTTATAAACAAATTTAGTCATAATTTAAACATTATTAACAAGCCTGATTAGCTGAAGTCATCCAATCATAAAGCCCGGATTTATCAATTTTGTTATGCCCATATTTAACAGCTGTACCGTAGACCAATATTTCAAAGAGACCGAGACTTTTTTTATTTTGAGGGCTTACAGCGCCCAATTTGCTGGTCTGGAATCTCACGTTCACTATTATATCGGCATTTATCATTTTAGCTTTTTGTTTCATGCGCAAAACAGCTTCACGTCTGGCACGGTCCAATAACGTCTCGTATACACTTACCCTACCGCCAAAAAAGTTATAAAGACCCGCGACAAGCTGTTTAAACGCATCATTAGAAATAACAACAGACCCTGAAACAAGTTGATAATCAGTAACTCTATCTTTTTCCAAAATAGATTTTGAAGACACAGCCGGAATGTCTTTATATTTCCGCTCACGCTGCTCAATTTCCTGATAATGATTTTTTTCAATGTAACTCCCTATAAAGAAAGCAGCTACAATAATTATAATTGGTATTAGTAAATTCATAATATTTTAGACCGTTTCATTCTACTTTAACTGCCGTGCCATAAGCAAGTAATTCAGCCGCGCCGGCAGCTATCGCGGACGTGCCGTACCTCACGTTAATTACAGCATTAGCGCCTAAAGCCGCTGCCTGCTGTCCCATACGATAAAGCGATTCCTTCCGCGAAGCTTCAAGGAGTTCTGAATATCCTTTGATCTCACCGCCAATAGTATTCTTACAGCCTGCCAGACAATCAACCCCTATATTTCTGGCACGCACCGTACTGCCCTGGACAATCCCGTAATGTTCGACTATTGTCTTGCCCGGCACACAATCAAGATTAGAAAAAATCATTTTAGCCTCCCCCTTAATATTTTACTCTTTAGACCATATACGCACGTTCAATTTTAAATCTTCTATTATATCCACCGCCAGGCGTAAATCACGATAATAATCTATTATCGGCTTAATATCCAGTATAGTTTTAAACACATTCGGCTCAAAAAGATTCTTTCGATACCTTATCCCGACAAATATCTTGGTATCAACAAAAGATATGTATATCTTTTTATTGGCTTTTTTCCTAAAATCTTTTATCCTCTGCATAAAGCTGGTTGAAAGAATATATCTTGCCTCTATCTGGTCATCAGAATAGACAACAAACAGCTTTTCGAATTCGGTATCTTCCAATTTTACCAGATCGCCTCTCATCCAATTTGCTTTCTGAAAGAAATTACCCAAACCGCCAAACATCTTTTCTGCCTTATCCGGCAAAACAATGGTCTTACCTTTAAAATTTTTATTAAATTCAGCAATAACAAATAACCCGTCAAAAACGGGTTTAGTATGTGAATTCTTACCATTGCTTGTATGATATGCTACATGAAGTTCCGAAAACTCTATTTCCGTATCACCCACCTTACCTTTGACATAATCATCACCTCGATATCGATTGAACCGCCCAAAAAGTTTACTTTGCACAAACTTATCTTCGGATATTCTGTTATTTGGGATGTAAATAAAATCCGGATCAATAAATTCAATAATTTTAGCAACGATTTTGACTTTAAAGTTGATCCTATATTCACGTGTTAGAAAATATGTAACGGCACCCCCGACAATTAACCCTAAAAATATACCTATAGGGTGTTTTACAGCTATGGTGATCCAAACAGCGCCTATCATTATCGGCACGAAAATCACATAGAGGTTCTGAGTAATTTTTTTACGTTCATCTTCGAGTATTTGAAGATGCGGATACAGTTTTTCTTTATATGCCTGAGTTAACTCTGAAACAGTTTTCATCTGAAATCTTCGTGCTAATTATTAAACAACCCTTTTACATCGATATTTTTTCGTTCAATCTCAGTGATCTCAAATACCTTGCGACGTTTTAAATTCAGCATACCTGCTATTATATTTGTAGGCAGCATTTCACAAGCATTGTTAAAATCAGTGACAGATGCATTATAAGCCCTACGTGCCGCGGATATCTGTTCTTCCACCTCGTTTAGCGCTCTTTGTAATTGTAGAAAATTCTGGTTAGCTTTAAGATCGGGATAGTTTTCCACCGCGACCATTATCCCGCCAAGCATCTTAGTTATTTTATTATCTAGATCAACTCTATCATCAGCCGATAAATTACCTGACATAGCTCTACTACGCGTTTCTGTGATCTCTGTCAAGATAGAGCTTTCATGAAGCATATACTGTTTAACAGACGCGACAAGACTGGGAATAAGGTCGTAACGTTTCTTAAGCATAGCATCTATACTAGCAAAAGCGTTATCAACCTGATTCTTTTTACCTATAACCGAGTTATAAAGTAATACACATATACCCGCAAGCAAGACGATAAAAATAACAAAACCCATAAAAGACCTCCCTTTTTTCAATTATCAATATTATATTACGCATGTACATAAGTTTCAACGAATTGCTGAACATAATAAGCCGCAATATATTGGCCATACGCTTCAAGTTATCTACAATAACTAAAGCTAATAATATATCGTATATATATCCCAAAGATTTGAAGATGAAGGATTTATCTTGAAAAAAACCAAATATAATATTGTGACATATAAAAGGAACACGAAGTCTGGAATAAGAATATGGGCCACGAAGGATTTGAACCTTCGACCTTGGGCTTAAGAGGCCCCTGCTCTGCCAACTGAGCTAGTGGCCCAAATTTTTAAACAACCCGGAAATTATATCATTCATTAATAAAAAATCCAATATTTTATTTGTTTTTCCGCTAATCAGATAGTGACAGCCCTATTTTTTCCGAATCTTTAAGTAAGTCTTGCGCAGTACGCGCACGTATCCACCCGCCTCTATATTCTGCCGGCATGCGTTCAACCATTTTGGCAATAAGTTCCGCATATTTGAATTTCTTCTTCTTTCGATAAAGCAGGAGTGCCCGTTTATAATATTTTTCCGCTAAAGTATATTCGCCTATATTGTAATACGCCGCGGCTAGCCCCATGACTGTGTATTCCGGTACTTTTATTGTACCTGTATTAACAAAATAACAATATGCCTTAACATAACCCGGCCGTACCTCTATAATCTTATTAAACCACTTAATAGCATCTTCTTCTTTAGATTCAGACTGCATTTTATAGGCATATTCGCACCAACCTATAGGTCTAAAATAAAACAATAAACCGCCTGTTACAAAAAATAACAAAATGAGACTTAAAACTATAGCTACCCGCCGTCTTGCCCGAATAACCGTTATTTCATTATCGGTATATTTCCTCTCTTTCTTTGTTTTATCTTTTAATTTAAAAAAAGGAGAAAGCTGGGCTAATACGACCACCATTATAAGCATAGCTTCAACGTATAAAGCAATAATTATTATATGCGTAATATCTGAGATCATGTTAAATTATATTTTAAAAAAATAAAAACACCTTTATAACTAATGCCTACTTAACACACAGAATATATTTTGCTATTTATCGGGATTCTCCTGACAGGCAAATATGCGAACAGCTTTGACATTGACGACAACATTATCATCGCTGTCTTTTACTAAACTAATATCTGTTTTAACGCTGCTCGCGCCCGACCATATAACGCCGTCATCACTGCGCTCTCTAAGAGATATACTCAATTTTTTTTCTGATGGTAACGATGGATCATCCAAAGACAGCGTACCTGCACGTAAAGATAACTGCCCATATTTTAAGCCATAGTTAATCGCATTATTATAACTTTTACGCAAAAAGTCATTATTGACAATTCCTGTATAACCAGGCGCAAAAGAAAGAAAAGCCGAAAGCATCGTAGACAGAACCGTTAATATAGAAACTATTATAGTCATCATTTTACTACACCAATAAACCAGGTTTGTATGCCCTCTGTAAGATCCATTTCCAAGGCACTGTTTTTCTCACCAACAACCTTAATATCCGCTTCGAAAAAATTGGGTTCATCGCCTTCAACATAAACAAACGACAATCGCGGTCTATAACGTTTATCAACCAAAACGTCCGATACCTGATAGGTATTCCCATCATCAAATGAAACTTCTAAAACAAGATTCCCGTCGTCTTTTAAAGAATACCTATACCAGACCTTACTGCCACTGCCTGTCGCAGAATAAAGTGTAGCATCGTTAGGTCTTATATTATATATATCCTTCTCACCTTTAAATTCAAAAAAATCAACTTCATTATTAGACGAAGAAAACATCGTTTTGGTCTCAATAGCACTTATAAAACGCAACCTCATATCGTCTAACGCGTAAGTAACCTGACCATACATATCCGAACGTTCAAAATTATAAACTATATTTTTAAACAAAAAACTAAATACCACTATCAATCCGGCAAATACAAACGTCATTATTACCATAGTTATAAGAAACTCTATTAAAGACAATGCACGTCTTTTTATCATTTGTCACCTTCAAAAGCTATAAGGATAAGATTGGCTTTTTTTAAATTTATAGAACCCTGCGTTGTATCTTTGTACCATTTAACCTCTATAACATGTTCACCCGGTTCTACATTATGTATCTCAATCATATTATTAATCAGCGGTTGGGTTATTATAGGTGTACGCGTAACAACATTTTTGCCGTAACCGTCCATAAAACACTTTGTAAAAATTGTATCAACAGGCTGTATACCCGAAGAATCTTCAACATCTAAAGCAATGTTATATAAAACTATAATGTTCTTTTTTATAGGATAATCAATCTCTATCCTTAAGGAATCAGCACTGTCGCCGACAACGGTATATCCCCCCGCGCCTACAAAATCATCAACAGCATTTAAACTCATCTGTTTAATATGAATATATGGATAAGACACTATATTTTTCAAATATACTCTTCGATATTTATCAGCGCTCAGTGGTTCTTCGCGATAAAGAGCCGTAGTTGTTATTTCCTTATACGGTATACATTTTCCAGAAAGACCACCACACCCGTCGCCTTCCTCTTTTTGCTCAACAGATACATCCCATGATATCCCATTCTCACTCCCTGAATAATAATTAATAATATCATCACAACCAAAAAAATCAGAACACCCTGTTTTTAACGTATCATACGACTGCGCTAAAAGCCGTTCCATCTGCAAAGAGGCGACACGCATGGCATCTGATTTGATCTCACTATTTTTGCAAAATATCTTACCATTAACCATTATGCGCATACTAACAGTTACGCCCAGCCCGATAATAACCAGACAGACCAGTATCTCAATTAAATTTATCGCTTTTTTATTTGACATCACCTATTTAAACCTGTTCCTCACTACTTAGGCATAACAGTAATAATCAAGTTGCGCATATCTTCAGGACTTACAATATCCATACAAGTATCGTTATACCATTTCACTGTTACGGTAAAAACTTCCGGAAATTCACCGCCAAAATAATCAGCCGTTAGTATCTCACTGCCAGTCTGTGTAGGATCAGAAATGTTAACGTCTGTGCTCTGCCCGGCATCAGGTATGGTTATCTTAAAATCTTCGCCATATTGACTGCCATTTATATAAAGCCTGGTTGTAACATCACCGCCCGGAAAATTCTGATAAGAAGTACCATGCCACGGATGACATAACCGTTTAGCCGGATCTTCATTCCAAATATTGACTTTCTCTTTATGCCCTTCAACCCTTACTGTCCATGTAATAAGGACTTTCATAGTCCCCGAATAATCTTCAAGTCCATAATCGGCCAGGCTCACAGTATAATCCATTATCTTCCTATACTGTTTGCCGTCAAAACCATCTTTTCTGGTAAGGCTTAAAGTATCTCTCAAATAATCACCACATGTTGGATTATCACTGCTGTAATCATAAAAATCCGGCCAGCGTGTCGCCTCATAGGTCATCTTCGTATCACCCACATAAGAAACAACTTTCGGAACAACTTCTAAAGGCTGTATCATCTCATCCTGAGTAAATCCGAAAAAAGCAAAAAACATAAAAGAAATTAAAAAGATACTGACTATCCGCATAATTTTACCTCCTAATTAAAATCTATTCCCTGGCACCCATGAGAATCATCTGCACTTTTTTTATATTCATTATCAACGGTACTGCTGTTTCTATTTTAGGTATAAAATAATATAGTCGGATTTTATAAGATTTGCCCTGCTCCAATATATCTTCTCCTGATTCGATAGCTGTCCCAGAAAATATTGAAAACGATCCCTTAAAACTTTTCTGATGGACAATGCTGGAATGAACCTCTTTACCGGCTTCATCTAATATTTTCACCATAGTATAAAAATACGTATCTATATCCTGCTCGGATACAGGTTCTGCAATTATCTGCCACAAAACAACCAACGACTGGCCACTATGCGCAACAAAAGAATAATAGAAATCATCATCAATCTCATTAAAACAACTCAAGCATCTGCCGTCACTAACATCAAGCAAACAGCTCTGTACAACCGACTGCAAGTCTAAACAATCCTGCAAGATAAGACTATTTGAGTCGATACCGCATTTTTTTGTTTCACCTGACACTGTTTTAATATCTTCACCCCAATCTATACGGCTCTCACAAACTTCCGTATTACAATTATCTATACCGGATGAATCGGACGACGCCGGACAAACGTCTTGCCTGCAGCAATTTCGGTCTTTATAACAGCCCTGGACTTTATAAGCATAGCTATTGCATTGTTCTACATAATTTTTATATCCAACTACAGGGGTATACCAATAGCTGCCCGAAACATCGTCATATACAATATCATAAAAATCTGAAGCGTTATTAGAAGTACGGAATTTAGACATATAGCCCGGTATACTAACCTTAGGTTCACAACCACGATACTTCGGAGTTAAGCCCGAAACCGCACACTCCCAGCGCTGTTCATCAGAATTAAAACTACAACTTGTACCCGAAGAATCCGGCTCATAAGTAGCTGCCGGGCAGCCCCGATTCTGCGCATCTGGAATATTTTTATCCGGTGCAATAAAAGGCCTCGAGCAATCATTCATAAGTTCACTTTCTGAGGCCGTAAATTGCGTATGAGAACAGTCAAAAGGATAGTCCCCGCAATTAAAACTTGATGAGACACAGGCAAACTCGCCGGAATTGTCTGATCCCGAACAACGTACCGCCAAATCGCCGTCACTGTTCTTCACCAAACAACAATCCGGGCATCCTTCTTTTAAAGTATATACACAGTATTCGCATTTAGCTAATCGATCAAATATATCACCCAAAGACGAAGGCGAACATTCTATCTCTCCAAGGGGTTTCCCCTTACCATCATAAGTCTTCTCTATAGAATCTACATACTCTTTCGAAGGGAAATATTCTAAAAACTTCTGACCCGCCAAAGCTAGAGATGTTAAAGACAGTAGCAAAATAAAAAAGAAATATACTCTTTTCCGTCTGAAAATCATACTCATTTTCTTCATTAATCCCATATAGCACAGCTTTTTACAGGCTTACTGTCATTATGATATATTGTGATCGTGTTACCCGAACACACCCCGCTGCCAAGCCTTAAGGCAACAGCAGAAAAACCCGGGATACCCCCATCATTATTCTCTTTTATGGAATAAGTAAAATACTTATCACCTATATCCAAACCTAAATTATCTTTGATTTCTTCCGGCAGACAAGGGTTAACTGTACATACAAAATATTCACCGTTATCAAGCTTATAACGTTTCTCCATGTTGTATATAGAAATAAGACTGGTTTCAGCATAGTAAGATTTCGAACGTTCACGCATTTTAGAATAGTTCGGGACAGCCATAGCAGCAAAAATAGCCACGACAACTAATACTATTATCAATTCGACTAAAGAAATGCCGTTTTTTTTATTCAATATCCGCCCCTCTAAATATTATATAATAGATATAACATATTAGAAATATCTTTTCAATAAACTTTAAATATGCCGATTTTATAAAAAACAACCAATGAGTTACTCAGATAACTGGTAATTCCTTAACCATAACCCGGCAACACATAAATTATCTCTCGTAAAAAAGCCAAAGATATTTGGAGCCCTCTATTATGAAGATATAGCCACACCCGTCCCGGCAACCGCACAAATACTACCGTGTGACACGCTAGTCCCCCAACACTGTCCGCCACCACTACTTAACGCTCGCCCTGTATTGTCACAACAGCTTAACACCGCTTGTTCGGGATTAAGTTCTATTTTTGATATATCAATAGTTACCCATTTATGCTTTCCAACTTTCATTAAAATATCCTTCATTTAACTGTCTTATTATATTTGTTATTATTTATATTGTAAAATATAGTATCATCAACATTATTTGAAGTCAATTTCTATATAGGGTCTCCGTTGCAATAAACAAATTGTTTTTTATATTTAGATATGATATCCTCATAATTAGAAACTATTAAAACTTAATATGCTTTTCAAATCAAAAAAAATCTTCAATAAATTTATAAATATTATAGCTCTGCTACATTTCCCCGGAGAAAGTGAAAAAGCTTTTCGCCATTATTATTACAAAAAAACAAAAAAACAATTTATAATAGCCTCTATTCTGGGAATATCTTTATATACTTGTGTAGATTTCATCGACCCATATATCGTCCCTGATACCATGCACAAAATAAGATTTATCCGCCATTTCCTTGTAGTGCCCGTGGTTATTTTCTCTATACTGATGTCCTATCTTATCAAAAAAGAAAAAGCTAACCAAATATTGGGCAGCTTAAACTTTATAGCCGCCGCTTGCGGAGTCGCACTCATGATGGCTATAGATAAAACTTCTATTAGTATCGTTTACTTCTCCGGATTAATTTTGTCCGTAGTTTATGGCTATTCCTGCTGGAGCTTACGCTTCAACTATGCTGTATTTTGCGGATGGACAAGCCTGATTTTCTATGCAGTAACAGCTTTCTATATAAGAAATACCCCTTTACCTATTCTCATAAATAACATTTCGTTTTGTGCCATAGCTAATTTTATAGGCATGTTTATCGCTTATATACTTGAGACAACTTTGAGGAAAGAATATCGCCATTCAATTGAAATGAAAAAAACTCAAAAAAATCTACATGATCTGTCGCTTAACGACGACGTTGTAAAAATCCCTAACCGCCGTTTTTTCAATTTACGCCTGCTTACAGAATTTAATGATCTCCGTGAAAAAAAACAGCCTCTTTCCCTCATAATAGCCGACGTAGATTACTTTAAAAATTATAATGATAGCTCAGGACATGTAGCCGGCGACGAATGTCTAAGAAAAGTTGCCGAACAATTACAGCATCTGGCATCTTACGTTGATAGTTTTGTCGCTCGATTTGGAGGCGAAGAATTTGCTATCATTTTACCAAACACCTCACTGCCTGAAGCTAGGATAACCGCAGAAAAAATAAGAAAAATTTTTAAAAACCAGAAAATCTGCCATCCGGCATCACCCATATGCGATATAGTGACTTTAAGCTTTGGCGTTGCAACAATATTCCCGTCTATTAACACATCACCGGAAAATCTTATTAAAGCGGCAGATTCAGCTCTTTATGCCGCGAAAGAAAACGGCCGTGATAGGGTTGAAATTTGCCCTAATACTGCATAACAACCATATGCGGATTATCAAAATTTTTTATAAACTTGCAGAAAAACAAATCTTCAAGTTATAAAAAATTAACTGGATACGTTCTCTTTGTCATCACCACAGGTCACATTACACTGATCACCAGCTATCAAAGCTTTTGCGACAGACTCACAACAGCTTAACACTGCCTGATCAGGATTAAGCTTCACTTTTGTGACCTCTAACCCAAGCCATTTCTTTTTTTTAGTAACCTTTTTTAACATATGCGTATAATTTAATATATTATCGAAACTAACATTCTTTAGAATAAAAAACTAAGAAATTGCTCTCGACGTTTCAGTCCCCGAACAATCACCTGCCCCGCCAAAACATGTATAGGGCGGGACATGCCCCAACGCACGAGTAGTGGTATCACAACAACTTAATACCGCCTGTTCAGGGTTAAGCCTTATCCTTGTAATTCTCATGCTTATCCAGGATTTATTTCTTGTTTTGCTGTATTTCACTTAAAACAAGTATAATGCCAAATGGATAAATATTCAAGCAGAAGAACAAAAATTACAAGTGATTTATCTAGAAATAATTAAACATGCTAAAAAGATGTCTATTCCTTTTCATACTCACTCATTCGGCTTTTCCTATGGGCAGAATATATATTGGCTCCTCCCTGACCCCTAATACATCCTTGACTACCTGATCGGAAAAAGCCCCTATCGGTACTGTGCCTAAACCCAAAGCCACAGCTTGCAGACAAATATTCTGACCGGTGTGCCCGACTTCAATCTCAACATATCTGCGGCCACGCTCTTTATATCTGGAAGTAGTAATTGAATAATCCGCACAGATAACAATAACAGCCGGCGCAGAGGCAATTGCTTTCTGCCCCAAACACGCCGAAGACAATTCAATCCTTTTGTCTCCTTCTTCAAGCAATTCTAAGACATTTTCTTTATTATTATATCTGTAAATCCCTTGATTAATACCTGCTACATTTCCTACAATCAAATACAAACGCAAAGGATAGCGTGCCCCGGCTGATGGCACTGTCACCTTCCCAAAGGCATTTGTTCCATGCGCCGCCCAAAGAATTTGTGAAATTTCGGATAAAGAAAGTTTTTCTTGTTTATATTGACGTAAAGATCTGCGCTCATTTAAAGCCTTTTCTAAAGTAACACTACCTTGTTTATCAGGGTCCGGCAATTTAATCATACCCACTCCTTGCGCGCATATACAATAACAAAAATTTAACATTACAAAAATTAAAACTAAAAAAAAACGCATGGCCTATCTCCAACAATCTTAAGAAACATCGCACACATTGTTTATAAATTAAAAATATAAAAACTAGCTGTTAGTTGCAGACGGTATTGCCGTTACGCCACACGGGGGTCTACACTGAATCCCGCCACTAACAGACGTCGCTCCTCTTAATCCCGAATCACAACAACTCAAAATAGCTTGTTCAGGATTAAGTTTAACCCGCGTTATTTCGGGTTTAATCCACTTCTGACCTGACGTTCTCCTATATTTATATTCTGACATATTTTATTTGTTAACAGGCAAAGACAAGTTTCTCCGTCACGTTCTTTAGATACAAGCTAACAGCTAATTCAATTTTACCTTTCATTATCTATACATAAAAATTTAACTGTTAGGCGCCCAAACTCCACCACTTCCTGTGCACCCCCAAACATCATTACACTGGTTACTCCCAATATTATTATCTTTATTAATAGAATCACAACAACTCAAAACAGCTTGTTCAGGGTTGAGCTTTACCCGTGTTAATTCCGGCTTTTGCCATTTTTGTTTGCTAGATTTTTTCTTTTTCATATTTTCTGTTTTAACAGACCCGCCTAAATAAAATTTATTATTGTGGCGGGAAATCAATTTCGACTATCGACTCTGGGAACCATTATTCATTATATAGCCAGTTCCGTGAATACAGTGAACGGAAAATAACTATCGACTAATCTGCTACCTGTTCAGGGTTTAGCGCTACTCTTATAATATCAGGCTTAAACCATTCGATTTTCTGGGCTTGTTTTCTTTTCATACATTCTTCTAACTATTTTAGTATCTATTATCCCGTTCTGACAAGCTTCTGTCTTGTGCGCTTATAACTTCTATCCCTTATCTCCAAATTCTCAAATGGAAAAAGGACTAGCTGGTTGGCCCATGAGAACTGGCAAACAGCCCACAAACCGGCCCATCCCACACGCACTGCAAGATATCCGGCAGGAAATTAGAGGTAACCTGCCCCCTGCCTGTCAAATCGCAACAACTCAATACCGCCTGTTCAGGGTTGAGCTTTACCCGTGTTAATTCCGGCTTTTGCCATTTTTGTTTGCTAGATTTTTTCTTTTTCATGTTTTCTGTTATTTTTTAACAGGCAGATAACTATCATCCCCTACAACATTTTAACTTAAATTACCTTCCACCTAAACTCTCTCATACTACTTTGTCACTAAGAACTAACTGGAACTACTATGAGTAGCCGTCCCCGGGAAACAAATCCCCACTACACACTGCGTAGCTACTGCGTAGCTACTGCGTAGTCACCCCTATTTGTACTATCGCAACAACTCAATACCGCCTGTTCGGAGTTGAGTTTTATCTTTGTTATTCCAAGTTTAAGCCAACTTTTTTTTGTTTTCTTGTTCTTCATTTAACATAAGTATAACACCAAATATAATTAGAATCAAACAAAAAACAAAACCTATTGACGAACAACTATTCAGACAAAAATTAAACACCGTAAATGGTATTTTTGATGCTAGGCTATCAGGGAGGGTTTCCCTCGCTTAGTCCTGCTAAACTTCGGGGATCTGCAAGGTATAAAACCTTAATTACAACAGATACGAACCTTTTTTTTCATTCAGAAAAAAAAGGTTTCAAAGCCTGACCCCACAGCATAAAAAAATACCCATACTTTTAGTATGGGTATTTTACTTATTACAGAAAATCGAAATTTGAACATTTGACCGAATCGATAATATTATTATTTTCGAATTTCTATTATCGATTCTCTGCCATTTTTGCTTTTTAGCAAAAATGGCAGAGGGGGAGGGATTTTTGTTCACGACTTCGTCGTTCCAAAGACCTACAAAGAATAAAAAACCTAAATATTAACCTGGTACAAACCCCATTTTTTGCAAGCAAAAAATGGGACTTCTCACCCTACCCCCTACCTCATAAATAAAAAGAAACCCAGACTTAATGTCTGGGTTTCTTTTTATATGGCGGAGGGGGAGGGATTCGAACCCCCGGAGAGTTGCCCCTCAACGGTTTTCAAGACCGCCGCATTAAACCGGGCTCTGCCACCCCTCCATTGCCAATTATTTAATCAATTTCTTCTATTCTTCGAAACGGTTTTTCCGCTTTCAGCGGACCCGCTTTTATTTCTTATACCTTTGTGACGGGCAAGACCGCCGCAATTCCTACTAAGTCGGACCAGCTACATATATATAATAATGAAACTGGAAACCGGACTCTGCCCCTCACTTCGTTCGGGATTTCGCCACCCCACCACTACCAGCGCGTATTAAAAATCAATATTATAAGAACATCTCACTTTGTGAAAAAACCTTATTCTCTTTCGTACTTATAGCTTATAGCCTAAAACTTACAGCTAGAAATGGTATTATACTTAAATTTCATAAATTGTAAAGTTCCCTATTCTGAGACTTTTACTCTTTTTTTTCTGAAGAATTCCGTCATTATATCGCCGCATTCATCTGAAAGTATCCCGCAATTAACCTCTATATCATGATTAAGTTTAGTTTTTGTTATATCAATCTTAGACCCAAACGCGCCTGTTTTCTCATCTCTGGCACCAAATACTACACGTTTTATCCTGCTAAGTATTAAAGCACCCGCACACATCAAGCAGGGCTCAATTGTCACATATAACGTACAATCATACAACCATTTGTTCCCCAGTTCACCACACGCTTGCGTTATTGCAAGTATCTCAGCATGCGCAGTAGGATCTTTAAGTTTTTCTACTTGATTATAGGCCTTTGTTATTATTTTGCCGTCTTTTACTATAACACATCCAACCGGCACCTCATCTTCTTTAAAAGCATACGTTGCCTGACGCAACGCTTCAAGCATAAAAGATTCATCACTTTTATTTTCGTTTAACATACTAAGATTCTAATTGCGTTTATTATTTTTTCAAGTTGATTTTGTTATATGTAACAAGTTTGAAAAATTTATCCAAGATTTCCGGATCAAATTGTTTTCCCGATTCAGCTTTCATTATCTTTTTAGCTTCAGCTTTGCTGAAATGTTTTCTGTAAGGCCTGTCAGAGATCAAAGCTTGATAGACATCAGCAACAGATACGATCCTTGCGCTTAAAGGTATCTCCTCACCTTTAAGGCCTAACGGATATCCTTTGCCGTCATAACGCTCATGATGGTAAAGGATTGCCGGTATGGCTCCGCGCAAGACGTGTATTTCTTTTAATATCTCACTGCCAAGCCATGGATGCTGATTGACTATTTTACGTTCTTTAGTAGTTAACGGTCCTTTTTTGCATAATATGGACTGACATATACCGACTTTACCTAAATCATGCAATACCGCGGCCCTTTTTATATTCGCTATCTCTACCTTAGACAAATTAAGTTCTTTAGCAATACTTTCTGCCAGAACAGACGTATCCTCAACATGTTTACCTGTATATTCGTCTTTCGCCTCGATAGCCCGTGCGAAGCCATAGATCATTTCGAGCAAATCACGAAGCAGTAAAACATTCATTTTATCTATTTTTTTCCTTAAATCACCTACCGTGGGTAGATGTTTTTCAGGTTTTTGGTGTTTAACATTTTTACCGGGCAAAGAATATATTACCGTATCCCCGCCTTTACGTTTTGCGGATATAAGACAGCTGTCCAAAGAATTTATTATATCTTTTAAATTGAATATCTTATCTTCCGGAAAAGACACGACGCCTAAACTTACTTTTATTTTGAATTTGGCTTTCTTATACTTAAATATTCGTTTTGATATTTTAGATTTTATACGCTGTGCTATTCTGTAAGTATCATCCTTTGTAGAATACGGAAGTATCATAAAAAACTCGTCTTCACGCCAGCGTGCCAATATATCGTCCTGACGCAAACAACTGTTCAATATTTTTACTATATCCTTTATAACCATGTCACCAACTTTAAGACCGTAAATCTCATTTATCTGTCTGAAATAATCGATATCAATAATAGCAAACGACAGATGATACAAATGCCGGCGCGCACGAGATATCTCCTGTTTGGCGCGCTGTGAAAAATGCCGCCAATTATATGTGCCCGTCAAAGGATCAATCATATTGATATTTTTTATTATCTTTTCTTTCTTCTGTATATCTTCGCTCAACGTCTCTAAATCAGAACGCATTTTAAGGAATTTCTTTAATTTCAGCATCTTAAAATTAACAGACTCTTGGCTCTCATCTGCAGATAATATGTCGAAAAATCCAAGTTTTTTTGCTAATTTTATTACTTTGGCTGATGATTTGGCAGTGTATAAAAAACAGGTTTTACCTTCAAAGGTTTTCTTGTTTAAAGTTTGGAAATGCTTGAGAGAGCATTCATCAATGATAAACGCCGAGGCATCATGAATCAAAAAGTTCTTTGATGTCGTTTTCTTTATTTCTACCGGAATCTTTTTTTCAAGAGAAGTACTAGTTTTCGATGTAAAAAAAATAAGCAAATCCATATTATCTATTTAACACATCGGCTAAATAGTGTCAATATTATCAATTTATTCGCTATCGATAATATGCACTATATAAATTCGATAAACGTTGATTTATAAGACTTTATATACTATCATGTTACTAATGAAAGCGTTTACAAAATATATGGTAAAAAATAAAAATATTCTTGTTTTCTATTTTTTTATTTTATTATTTATATATTTAAATAGTCCTCTTTACGGCAATGATAGTGCCGTTCTACAGACACCGTCTGAGATATACATAAAAACTCCTTTCTACAATATATGCATATGGAAAAAAGAATTATTGGGAGGACAAATACATATTTATGACAATGACAATGAAATACGTTTATTCCCATCATTTTATTTCGGCGGTAATTCTACAAACAGTAAATATATAGGTTACAAAAACACCAACAACGGTTATAAAATGTTCCTCGCAAAAGCCGAAAATATAAAAATAACTGAAACCACTGAATATTATATTGTATCGCTTGATTTCCCGTTTAGCGTAATCTCATATAAATTAAGTGAGCCTTTGATAAACGGCCCCATTAAACCAGACACTTTAAACGCAAAAAATACAATAAAGATATACAAAAATACTCCCCGCATTGATATAACATCAGAACAAGAAATAAAATCGGATCTGTGGACACATATATCATCATTCATCAATATAAGATTTTCACCCTTCGGTAACGTAACTTTCAGCACCGGGGCTGAAACCGAAACAGAACCAGCCCCATGGTCGAAATTAAAATTCATTCATAAAACACCCGACAATAGTTTTAATTTACTGCAAAGCGATCATGATGAAAAACCGCCCTACACTTTACTTGAAAAATCAGATTCTTTTAACGACTATTTCATAGTTGATAACAAGACTTCGAAATATTTCTTTTATTGTCCTTCATGGCAAAAATATTCAAACGGCGGATACACAAGAGATATGATACCTGATAACGGAATATTGTTTTATAGTAACGAAGACCTTTCAAACGGTGTCATCTCTATGATAATTAAGGACACAACATTAGGATTGGGCGTTTATGTAACGAATATGCCGGCAGGTAAATATATAAATAATATGACATTTATCAAATTACCGAAAGAATCTCCCAAAGATACTCCGTATAATACATACAAACAACTAATTACAGAAAAATGAAACAGTTAAACTTCCCCGTTACTATCCAAAAACAAGAAGCACTTTATAGAAAGATGACAGATCTTAACATTCTTGAAAGCGACATAAAAGAACAATTCATTCGTTCACAAGGACACGGCGGGCAAAACGTAAATAAAACCGCGACCTGCGTTTATCTTAAACATATACCGACAAATACAGAGATAAAATGCCAGAAAACACGCTCACAACCCCTAAATAGATTCTTTGCAAGACGTTTGCTAATAGAAAAAATCGAATCGGGAATATTCAATGTCAAAAGCGAAAAACAGAAAAAAATAGAAAAAATAAAACGTCAAAAACGTAAAAGATCTAAACGTTCGAAAGAAAAAATGCTTGAATTAAAAAAACAGCATTCTGAAAAAAAACAAAACCGTTCTGAAGACTATAAAATCAACTAATTTCCTCTTTAGCTCTCAACTATTAGCCATCACTCACACTCTCACTGGGACTGTTTTCTGTTGGCTGTTTTAGCTGAAGGCTAATGGCTATATGATAAATATCTTACCAGTATTTTTTCTGAAATTTCTTATCTTTTTCTACAAGCCAGTTCCAGAGACTATTACCGGTAGATTTCCTGCGGGTTTTCTCTTTTTTCCATGCTTTAGTAGATGCAGATCGTTCGCCAGCTCTTTGCAATCGAGAATTTAAATCCCTAAGGGTCGCATCATCCCTATAACAATCTTCGTTTTGACCGTATATAACACCATTTTTAATATATAGACCGTTTTTTTCTGCAAAAACATTAAAAACAAAAAAAGATAACAACACTATCGAACATAAAAACAATTTCTTTATCATAAAATACTCCTTTACACTATTAAATAACATAAATATATTATACATTACTTATAATCAGATGACAAAACATATCGAAACCAATATGTTATAAATTTTTTTAAAAAATAAAAAAACAATGAATAATAAACTGCTCGGATAATCAAATTCGACCGGATACGGCAAGAAATCACCGTAGCATCAACGCGAACACGCCCCAGCCCAGGTATTCACGCGTGTAAGCGACGTGGCGCTCGGGTTCCGAGGTCAGTTTGGCTCGAACATCTTTGACGAGCTCGTCGCCGGGGTTGGCTTCAAGCCATCGGCGCATAGTGAGCCATTTGACCGCCTCGTATCTATCCCAACCGTCTTGGTCAGCCAGAACCATTTCAACAACATCGTAGCCAAAGCGACCGAAAGACACGAGAAGTTCTGGAAGTATGAGAAAGTCGGAGACTGAGTGAGCAAGACACTCCTTGGCAATATTTTCCGTCGGCGGTAACTGCCGCCAGTAGGGCTCGCCAATAAGGATGATCCCTCCAATGCGCAAGCTCCGCGCCAGAAGCTCGATAGTGCCAGCAACGCCCCCACCAATCCAACTGGCACCGACACAGGCTGCCACACTGACCTTCTCGTCAGAGACGTATCCGGTCGCATCGCCATGGATGAACTTGACTTGATCTGCGACACAGAGTTCTTCAGCGCGGAGTTTCGCTTGCTCGGTAAACAACTGGCTCATGTCGATGCCGGTGCCGATGACTCCATAATCGCGTGCCCAAGTACACAGCATCTCCCCCGAACCACTGCCAAGATCGAGCACTCTATCTCCCTTTTTCAGGCGAAGCGCCTCACCGAGTGTGGCAAGCTTTTCAGGCGTGAACGGATTGTGTATGCGATGAGCACTTTCCATGATGTTGAAAATCCGTGGAATGTCCATTTAGGATAACCTCCTTATCTGAATTTTTTCATAACAAGATATCAAGTGTTTAGAATTCCATATATACCATTTTATCGACGCCAAAAGATACTTGCATCACGTTTCCTAGGGTTCGCGCAAAAATCTAACGGAGAGGGAGGGATTTGAACCCTCGGACCATTGCTGATCACACGCTTTCCAAGCGTGCGCACTAAACCGGGCTATGCGACCTCTCCGAAAAATTTATAAACTAAATACATAAAATTAAGAGATCTTAGTAAGATTACTCTCTAAAATATCCGCTTCCTAAAAATCATTCAAAAAATTTTGAAACTCATAATCAATCGTCTATATAATTTTTCTACAAATCTAAAAGTTTCCGCGCAGCACTATGTCCTATCCCTTTTTTGAAATCATCAAAATCTATTATAGTAAGATGCGGGCTTTCGTCTCTAAGTTTTTTAAGAAAAGCAGACGTAACCTTACGCCTTAATCCAATATAGCGAAATTCTATCCCGCAATGAGGGCATTTATGGGCATTCAGCTCTATCCCAATATTATGACAGCTATAACATTCACTTGAAAGATCTCCGGCAACGATTAATGACTTTTCAATTCCCGAAAGATCAAACTCATGCCATGTCCTTAAATATCCGCGCATACAACCCTCTCTTATTGACGGCTTATTTCACGATAAGTCTTAGGGCTATAGAACTTATCTATAGCGGCAACCGCCTGCTCAGGCGTATCAACTACGCTAAACAATTTCAAATCTTCTCTAGCTATCATGCCTTCAGGCAAAAGGCGTTCCTTTATCCATTTAACCTGACCTTCCCAGAATTTTTTATTAAGCAGTACAACAGGCGCAGGACTAAGCCTTTCTGTCTGGACAAGCGCCAAACACTCAAACATTTCATCTAATGTGCCGAAACCGCCCGGACACACAACAAACGCTTTGGCATACTTTGTAAACATAACTTTACGCACAAAAAAATACCTAAATTCCAGAAGATAATCCACGTACGGGTTAGGTTTCTGCTGCTCAGGCAATAGTATATTCAAGCCGACATTAGGCTGACCGGCGTCTTTAGCACCCTTGTTTGCGGCTTCCATTATGCCTCCACCGGCTCCTGTAATTACAGTATATCCTTTCTTTGAAAGCAAAAATGCCGTTTTATAAGCCTGTTTATAATATTTCTCCTGAGGTTTAGTGCAATGTGAACCAAAAATAGATACACCTTTGTCAACCCACTGAAGTTCTTCAAAACCTTCAACAAATTCACTCATTATGCGGAAAATACGCCATGGATCGGTTTGTGAGAAATCTTCTCCTGCCGCCATATCCGGTATCAACTGTTTGCCGTTCCTTAATACTCTGCTTTTTTTCATCCGGCTCCTTTCTTTGGGGAATACTTTTTCTTATTTATATGACAAATTTTTCAGCAATATCACTTACAAAAGGTATAGCTTTAGTTTTACCGGACAAAGCATAATACATACCGTATAATGATACTCCTAAATATATCAAAATACCCAGACTGTATAAAAAACTGCCGATCAAAGGCAAAGCATGCATAAACAAACACGCAACAAGAAAAAAGAAAGTAACTAAACCTTGTCTTGCATGAAATTTGGCATAATTATTTTCTTTTTTGACCAGATAAACCAATATCCATAAGAAGGCAACATAAGATAACGCGGCAAACGGCGCGCCTTCACGAATTTCATCATCACTCAACTCTGTTTCCAACGATTTTTTCTCATCCAACATCTCTGATCCCTCCATCTTATTTATTATTTATAAATATAAAAATACCCTGTATTATATTACTATATAAAAAATAATATGTAAATAAGAATAGCTATTCCTATATAGTTAAGAAATTGGCAAAATATCTATAGAAAAAATACATAAAGACAGGTTTTGTGTCCGCCCGTAAAAAGATAAGTAACCCTGTTGAGGACCCGGTCCTATACTGGGTTAGTA
>JAQVMQ010000021.1 GCA_028703535.1 Candidatus Omnitrophota bacterium
AATTAACTGGTCTTTTCACGGCATATCCTCCTTGTTAAAAGGTTAGTAATTGGTAGTTACCTGACCTTTTGAGGATATGCCGTTTTCACCTATTTGTCAATTTGCGAATAATAGTTTACACTACCAGATATATATAATAGGAATTGAGATGAAAGAATTACGAGATGAAAGAATTACGAGATGAAAGAATTACGAGATGAAAGAATTACGAGATGAAAGAATTACGAGATGAAAGAATTACGAGATGAAAGAATTACGAGATGAAAGAATTACGAAATGGAAGAAATTTTTAAAACGGTATAAATCTGCCTATGCCCCTGCATCTTACGATATTTTTTGCGGCGTTTAACTTTATATACCAAAATCTTATCGCCCTTTTCTTCTTTAAGGACTTCGGCCTTAACTTGAGATTTAGCAACATAAGGCTTGCCTACTTTAATCTTATCGCCATCAGCAAGTAACAAGACTTTTTCAAAGACAGCTTGACCTTCTTTTGAACGTATACGTTCAACCTTAAGGATCTCCCCTTCTTTGACCAAATATTGTTTTCTTTTAATTTCTACTACTGCCCACATAATGGCGAGAGTATAACAAACATTTTCTCCAACGTCAAGGTATTTTATTAAATTTACAAAAATAATAAATTTTCTTTAAAATATCTTAACGGTGCAAAAAATCAAAAATTTTACATTAATAAATAAAAAAACATGGTCTATTGTATCACCTGAGCTGTAAGTCACTGCACTGCAATAGTTTATCCCGTATAGCATTATCCATATGATCGACTTCATCAGACCGCAATGTTCTATCTTTTGCGCAATAATGGACTCTCACTGTACAGGCTAAAGCATCATCCTCTATTTTATCACCTTTATAGAACTCCATTATTTCTATCCCGGAAATATACTCAGCACCACTCTGCATAATGATATTCTCAACAATAGAAAACTGAGTATTATTTTTCATAATAACACTTATATCACGAGAGACGGCCGGGAATTGGGTAAATTTAGAATATTTTTTTGTCTTTTCAATATCCATTAATAATCCCACATTTATTTGCATAAAAAAGAAATCCGAAGATATGCCTAATATCTTAGCTGCTGAGCTATCAAGTTTTCCTATAAAGCCTAATTCTTTCCCATTGATCTTTAGAACAAGCGCATTAGTGAAATTATTTATCGGTTTATTTTCAAAAATTATTTTATCCAGATTAAAATATTTAACTATGTTATTAAAAACACCTTTTAACAATAAAAACTCTTCCCTGCCCCCTGCTATACCCACAGCTAAAAATGGTTTTTCTGTTATGGTTTTTGCGCGAAAGTAAAGGTCGGCTATCTCAAAAAATTTACAGTTCTTTATCCCGCGATTAAAATTATATGCGAATACCTTTGACATCCCGGTTACAAGTGTCGGACGCATAACGTTCTCTTGAGAACGTAAAGGATTGGATATCTGAACAAACCGGCTATACCCCAACTCTTCCAACAGTTTCTGATCTTCAAAACTATATGATATTATCTCAGAAAAACCCAACGTTATCATCAAACTTCTAAGCTTATTCTTAAAATGATATAACCCTTCACGATTAACAGTATTTGATATGACCGGAATATCTGTCGGTATATTATCATAGCCGTAAAATCTCGCAATCTCTTCGTACAAATCCACTTCTCTTAAAAGATCTAACCTATGTTGCGGAACAAGTACGTTTATTTTCCCAACACTATGTTTTTTAACATCACATCCTAAACCGGCTAATATGTTCTTAATAATGTTATCCGTAAGTTGCGCGCCCAAGTATTCTCTTACTTTATTAAACTCTAAAATAATTTTTTTATGCTGAATACTTTTCTTCCTTCCGGTCTGACAAGCACCCATATCTTTAGCACCGCAAAGCTGAACAAGTAAATTTACCGTCTGCTGAACAGCAAATTGAAGATATGCAGGATTAACTTTCCGCTCAAATCTATAAGATGAATCCGTATCAATGCCCACTGCACGGCGGGAACGTCTTATGCAAACCGGATCAAAAACTGCGCCTTCAATAAATATATTTTTTGTTTTATCGTCAACCTTAGTGTTTTCTGCCCCCATAACACCAGCAAGAGCAATAATTTTTTCATCGTCAGCAATGACAAGATTGTCTGTTGCCAACCGCCTTTCTTTTTCATCAAGACCAAAAAACCTCTCACCAGATTTTGCGCGCCTTATGTGGATATTCCCTTTGATCTTATCGGCATCAAAAACATGCAATGGATTACCCCATTTAAGCATACAATAATTGGCTATATCAACGACAGTATTAATTTCTTTTACACCACAACCCCTTATCCTTTCACAAAGCCAACCCGGCGACCTGCCGACTCTAACATTTTGCATATATCGGCCTGTATAAACAGAACAATCTTTGATATCCTCTATTGAAATTTTTTTATCTTTATATTTTGATAAAGACACTACTTTCGGATAATTTATAGCAACATTTTTACCCAACGCAGCAGCCGCTTCTCCGGCTATACCCATAACAGAAAGCCAATCGTAACGATTAGATGTAACTTCAATATCAAAAATCCAATCATTCTTTTCTTTTTTTAATGATTCAACCGCTAAACCGGACATAGTTAATTTCTCAGCAAGCTCCTCTGCTGTTACATTAACTTTAAAAAATTCTTTAATGAAATTCAGACCGACTTTCATAAATAATACACTCCAATATACAAAAGTTTATTCCACATAAAATTGTTCAAGAAAACGCTTGTCATTCTCAAAAAACAACCGTATGTCATCTATCCCATACCTAAGCATAGCTACACGTTCAACTCCCATCCCAAAAGCAAACCCCTGATATTTTTTGAAATCTATTTTGCAATCCTTCAATACATTTGGATGTATCATCCCACAACCTAGAATTTCCAGCCATCCGCTATCTTTACACACCGGGCATTTCTTAATCTGTTTATTTTTACCGCCACCGCAAATTATACATGAAACATCCACTTCGGCCGATGGTTCGGTAAACGGGAAAAAGCTAGGCCTGAACCTTAGCTTAACTTCGGGTCCGAAAAAAGTACGTGCGAACTTTAGTAAAACCCCCTTAAGATTGGCAAACGATATATTTTTATCGACAACAAAACCCTCAACTTGATGAAACATAAAAGAGTGGGTTGCATCAACTTCATCCGGGCGATAAACACGCCCCGGTGAAACAACAGCAATCGGCGGAGTAAGATTCTCCATCATACGTATTTGAGAAGGTGACGTATGGCTACGCAATAAATATTGACCTGTCTTTTCTGTTATAGTAGCGCCCGAATCTAAATAGAATGTGTCGAATCCATCCCGTGAAGGATGCTCCAACGGAATATTTAAAGCAGAGAAGTTATGCCATTCATCTTCCATTTCCGTTCCTTCAACAACCGAAAAGCCTAGCTGCTCAAATGTAGAACAAATTTGTTTTAAGACAGTGATTAATATATGTTCCGTAGCAAATGTGTTAACCGTACCCGGCAATGTGACATCAAAAAACAGCTCATTTTTTTCAGCAGATAATATCTTGCTATTTATCGTATCTGTTATTTTCTGTTTTAATAAATTGATTTCTTTACCGAACAAGCCGCGATCCTGAGAAGAAAGCTTGGACATATTTGAAAAAAGTCCGTTAAGCTCGGATTTTCGGCCTAAATATTTAATTTTTAAAGCTTCCAAATCCTGCTGTGTGCTTATCGACTCATAGTCTTTTTGAAACTCATTATTTATTTTGTCTAATGCTTCTTTCATATACGCTCTTCTTTAATTTAATAAATATACCCTTTATAAAATAAAGTGCGACTAAAGTCAAACAAATTATAAAAAAATAAATCATAATCTTTATTTTATACTCCGGAACTTTATGGTCAACCACATATCCCCTTTTAACTATATCCAAGACTTCGGCATGAAGACCTTCATCATTATGGATATCACAATGTTTGTAAAAAACACCTGAAACCGAAATTATATCGCCCTTGACGTCATAGCTTCCCCAATACTCAACTTCCTCTAACAAACCTAAATCATTAACGAAAATGGCTAAGGCTGTCCCTTCACAGACAAGATTAAGCCACACTCCATCACCTTCATACAAAGGTTCCCCTATAAGTTCGCCATATACATTAACATATTTACCATCTAAGGTCACTGCGTTTTGACGTATAGATAGCGGTGTTAAAGCAAACGCCGTAAGTGTAAAACTTAATAATAAACCAGTTAATAAAAGTTTCTTCATATTACTTTTTAGCCCAACTTAAAATTAGTCCTATAGAAACGAAAATAGACAAAAACTCTAACCGCCCGGCCCACATTTGAAAAATATACAAAATTTTCATTCCTACCGGCATAGAAGGCTGGGTTATTCCCACAGAAAGGCCCACGTTAGCCGTAGCCGAAACCGATTCAAATAAAGCCATTAAAGGATCATATCCATAAAACATACCTATAATAGCCCCCAAAATATATACTGTAACAAACATCCCGGTATAAAGATATGCGCTCTTTATCTTATCGTTACTTAATGATATATCCTGTAAATGATGAAACGTATCGTTATATACCGCGCTTGCCGGCATCATCCATCTTTTTATTTCCATAAGGAACGTTTTAAAAATTATACCTACCCGCATAAGTTTTATAGCGCCGGTAGTAGAGCATACAGCTCCGCCTATCATCATCGCAAAGATCAAAGAGATTAATGATAATGCCGGAAATCCCATGATCTCAAAGCTATCGATATTAGCAAAGCCACATCCGGTATGCGCAGAAATAAGTTGATAGAATCCTTTCCTGAACATCTCCGAAATTGCCATATTTTTTAAAGGTATATAAATTAAACACAACAAGATAAAAAACGTGAACAAAAAAGTCTTTATTTCAAAATTCTTAAAAAGCTCTGTTTTTTTCTTTGTCCATATCCAAAAATGCAAATTAAAATTCATAGCGCCAAGTATCATAAAAACAGCCGTTGCGCTTTCAAGTAAAAAAGAATGGTAATACGCGATATTTTGTGACTGCGGCGCAAAACCGCCTGTATCAAAACTAGCAAAAAAAAGCCATATGGCATGATAAACAGCCCGCTCAATATATAGACCTTTATACAACAAAATACCGGTATATACGGTTATACCTAGTAACATATAAAAAAAACTAACCTTCCAGATGAAACGGGACGTCGCAATAACATTAGGCAAAATACGTTCGTCACGGCCCTCACCGATATAAAACCCTATAACAGCTGCCTTGGCTTTCGTTATAATAGATAAACTTGCAAGGATTATTCCCTGACCGCCTATAAACATTGTCAGATGACGCCACATATTATGGGCATAAGACATATGATCTAAATCATTCGCCAACGTTAACCCTGTGGTAGCAAAACCGCTCATAGCTTCAAACCACGCATCAATAAAAGAAGCAAAATGCCCGGATAAAAAAAGCGGGACAGCACCTATAAGAGAAAACAACATCCATCCGAAACTCACGGTAAAGAAAGAATGTATCCAACTCACCGGACGTTTAGCCGGAAATGCCAGAATCAAAAATGCTCCTACCGCAATCGCGAATAAAACACCTATAGTAAAATCTATTAATGGATTGATTTCTTTACGCATGACCGCAACGCAAAGGGGTATAAACATAAACCCTGCCAACCCCAAGACAAGTTGGCCTAAATGATTTAAAATAGTAGCAATATCTTTTCTGTCGGGTGAAATTATCATTTTTAAAAAATTACAGCAAGTAAATACCCGAAAACAATAAAAAGAGAACAAAAGAAAATCTCAAAAATTATACCGGTTACAATCTTCATAATCTGGTTTTTAGTATATATTTTTCTTTATTTCAACACAACAATCAAGCAAAGCATTAAAATCGCTCCATCCAAAAACAGCTATATCTTTATTTTAATAAAGAACCCTACCGCTTTAAAAAAACTTTAAGATCGAACATTAACCTATCAACTAACAGCTTACTAATATCTGTTATAGTTTACCGATAAGCGCTCTCACTAAATCTTTTTCCTGATCTATCAAAGCCGCGGCAATAACCTCATCGCCCGATTTGATCTCGGTCATACCAGAAGGTATAATGATCTCCGGTCCGCGTATAATTGAAATTAGTACGCAATTGGAAGGAAGTTGTATTTGCCCTACACGTTTATCTACCACTGGTGAATCCTGTGGTATATCTACACGCACAACAGATAAACGGCCTTTTTTCATACTTAAAAGGCTCATAACATCATTGAATGACGCCTCCTCTTCAACAACCTGCGCAATTATAGCCGTCGAATCAACCGGATTATCGACATCCATGTATTTATAAAAATCAATATGTTTAGGGTCATTAACACGCGCGACGGTTCTTTTAACTCCAAACATTTCTTTAGCTATGTTACAGATAATTATGTTATCTTCGTCACTTGATGTAGCACTGACACACACTTGTGCGCGATCAATTTTAGCATCTTCTAAAATATGCATATACGTTGCGTCACCATGTATAATCAAATAATCATTTGTCTCACGCGCTAATATGCGGCATATATCTTCACGTTTTTCGATCAAACATACCTGATGATCATCCTGCTTAAGCCTTTTGGCAAGCATTACACCCAATCTTCCGGCTCCGGCAATTACGATATACATTTCTTCAGTACCTCAGCAATAAGATAGTTTCTGCTAACTATTGTCAGTCCTTCTTTTTGAAAAGTCTTCTTTTTATCCGGATCGTGCACCTGCAAAACAACGTTTCCGACGTTATACAAACGCTTAACAACTTTACCTATGACTAGATTGAGATTATCGTTCCCTGTAAGAAGAAAGAGTGTATCGGCTTTTTTTATGCCTGCCTGTTCTAAAACCGTAATATCTAAGGCGTCGGCACAAACTTTTTTACCATTGAAATGGTCACCAAGATCTTCTATTGCTGCAAGATCTTTATCTATAGCGACAACATTCTCTGATACCGACAGTTGTGTGGCCAGAGTTTTACCCGTACGGCCGCAACCAATTACTATTATATATTTCATTTTATAAAATCAGACAAAACAAAAACAGAATATAAAAATTATGCCGCGGTTTTTTTAAGCTTTGCTTCACCAACGATAGCATCAAACGCTTGGGGATATTCCGCCGCGATCTTTGCCAACATATCACGCGATAACATTATTTCGTTTTGTCTTAAATTACTTATAAACTCGCTATATTTAATGCCTTTTTCTCCTGCCGCCGCATTAATACGCGTAATCCATAAAGACCTGAAGACACGTTTTTTATTACGTCTGTCACGGTAAGCATAAGCCAACGCGCGCCTGACAGATTCTGCCGCACGTCTATATCTTTTTGACCTGTCGCCCCAATATCCTTTAGCTCTTTCCAGTACTTTTTTCTTACGGCTACGTGACGCCGGTGCATTCTTAGCTTTCATACATCATACCCTCCTTAAAAAATCTACTTAACTATACGGTAATGCGTTCTTAATTAAGGCTTTATCCGCACTTGAACAAACAGCTTTACGTTTAAGCTGACGCTTTCTCTTAGAACTTTTTGAACTCATAAGATGGCCTGTCCCGCCTTTAGAACGTATACCTTTCTTATTTTTAGTGACCCTTATTCTTTTAGCCACAGCTTTTTTAGTTTTCATTTTTGGCATCTTACCCTCCTAACTTTCACTCATAAAAACCCAATAGCCGATTACTTTACCATAAAAAGAAGGTTTTGGAAATCTATATTTTCATATAAAACCAATAAACCCAAAATCAATGACATATTCAGAATTTCTTTCCGGCCACAACCTGCGCCTAAAAGCATAGGGCTTTATCTCTTAAAATTACATTATTTAGGGCCTAAAACCAATATCATAGATTTACCCAACATAATAATATCTTTATCTATCTTACTGATTTTTTCGGTATCCGCAACCAATTTCTCTATAATTTTCCTGCCCCGCTCTTTATATGCTATCTCACGACCGCGGAAAAACATACGTATACGTACCTTATGACGTTTTTCTAAAAATTCTTTAATATGTTTAAGCTTTACCCCATAATCATGGTCTTCTATTCTGGGGCTTAAACGGACTTCTTTTTGCTGAGACTGTTTTTGATTTTTTTTAGCTTCGCGCTCTCTTCTGTCCTGTTCATATTTATATTTGTCAAAATCCATTATACGGCACACTGGCGGCTTAGCCTGCGCAGCTATCTCAACGAGATCTAGGTCAAATTCTTCAGATTTTTTTAGAGCTTTGTCTATCGGGAATATACCTAACTGTTCACCTTTAACGCCTATAAGCCTAACTGATTGAGCGGTAATATTATCATTAATTCTTACGAATTTCACCTGTTTCGACCTCCTTTTTAACTAAATCAATAAAATCATCTATTCCCATAACTCCCAGATCCTGACGACCTGCACGCCTTACAGATACATTGTTATTCTCGAGCTCTTTATCTCCAACCACAATAATATACGGTATTTTTTGTAATTCTTTTTGCCGTATTTTTTTCTGTAACGTTTCTTCTCTTAAATCATCTTCAACACGTATTTTAGCGTCGAACAATTTATCCTTTATCAAAGTTGCATATTCTTTAAGTTCCGGTTTAATATTAAGTACACTGACCTGTACAGGCGCAAGCCATAATGGAAATCTACCCGCATAATGCTCTATCAAAGTTGCGATGAATCTTTCTATACTGCCCAAAATTACACGATGCAGCATTACTACACGTGTATCTTTACCCTCTTTATCTTTATACGTTAAGTCAAATCTCTCCGGTATATTATAATCAAGCTGGACAGTCGCGCACTGCCACTGACGACCCAACGCATCGGTAAGTTTGATATCAATTTTAGGACCATAAAAAGCCCCATCACCGACATTTATATTATAACTTATATTTTTGTTTTTCAGTACCTTTTCTAGTATATCTTCCGCCATATCCCAGTTAGCTTTATCCCCTATAAATTTCTCTGGACGAGTACTCAACTCAGCGTCAAAAGAAGCAAACCCGAATTTATCCATCGTCTGCTTAACAAAATCCAAAACACCGTCTATTTCGTTATAAAGATCATCTTTTGTGCAAAATATATGAGCATCATCTTGGGTAAAGCCTCTGACTCTAAGCAAGCCATGTAAAACGCCGCTTTTCTCATAGCGATGGACAGTCCCCAATTCAAACATTCGTAACGGCAAATCTCTCCAACTATGCAGCTCAGATTTGTATATAAGAATATGGCCTGGACAATTCATGGGTTTCAACACAAAATCCTGATTCTCCTTATTTATTTGATACATAAACTCATTATAAAAATCCAAATGTCCACTCTTCTTCCAAAGCTTACTATCCATAATAAAAGGTGTAATAACTTGTTGATACCCTCGCTTTAAATGTTCTGTTATCTCCCAATCTTCAATTAATTTACGCAAAACGGTACCTTTAGGTAAATAAAAAACTAATCCTGCGCCTGCATCATTATGATAAATATCAAATAGCCTTAACTGTTTACCTAACAAACGATGATCTCTTTTTTTAGCTTCTTCTAAGTTTTTTAGATAATTTTTAAGTTCATCTTTTTCTTTAAAAGCTGTGCCATAAATGCGTATAAGCTGATCGTTTTTTTCATCACCACGCCAATATGCACCCGATAAAGATAACAACTTAAAATTTCGCACTTTTCCTGTATGTTCTACATGAGGCCCCCTACAAAGATCTACAAAATCGCCTGTTTGATATAGAGAAACGGTCTCCACACCTTGCGCTTTAAGATCATTAATAAGCTCTACTTTATATTTTTGTTGGTTATCCGTAAAAAATTTCAAAGCATCATCAATAGCCAATTCCTTTCGTTCAAAAGGAATCTTATTCTTAACATCCTGTCGCATAGCATCTTCTATACGTTTAAGATCATCTTCGGTAACAGCAGCATTAACACTTATATCATAATAAAAACCATCCTTAATGGCAGGCCCTATCGCAAATTTAGCATCAGGAAAGATTTTCCCCACAGCCGAAGCCATAATATGCGCACATGAATGCCTAATTATCTCAATCGACGGTTCTTCCATTTAACTTAGTCGTCCTTAAATTAAAAAATCCGCATTACGCGGAGTCTCCTTCTTTACACTAAAAATATTAGTAAAAAATAAATAGGCGGTACAGGATTCGAACCTGTGACCCTCTCGGTGTAAACGAGATGCGCTTCCACTGCGCCAACCGCCCGTTTTATTAATCCGAATAAAAATTTTGCTCTATTCAATACCTTACCTATCGCGTTACTCACGGACTTTCATATTACTAAATAATATAGAAAAATCAAGTAATTTATTATACACCTTTAGGCACGGCAAACATACAAAAAATCATAACGAACAAAGCAACTGTTTCGATTATCCCCAATACCATAAAGTAATTTGCGAAGCCTTTGCCCGTCTCTGTATACGCATCTGCCGCGCGTGCCGCCGCTTTACCCTGAAAAAAAGCCGAAACACCCATTGCCCCACCGGCAACGGCTCCGACTATCATTTGATATAAATAAGATTCAGGCGGCAAATTAGCGCTCTGTATGGCATTACGCAATAACATCCCATATATAGTTTGTGTTAATGGTGCCCCTACAAAAGCTGCCAAAATAAAAGGTGCAGCTTTATTTTCAGAAAATGCTTTTTTCCATGCGCCTATCGCCGCCATCCCGGCAACGCCCGTACCCATAGCCGAACCTATCGCCGCAAAAGTCAAAGATAAATTCATATCACCAAAACCTGCTACCATATTATTCCTCCTTCATTAAAAATGTTACTTATTTCGTTTTACCTTTATTTTTAATGATGCTGAGCGTGACCGCGAAGCATCTTATTCTAATAATTCTCATTTCGTTTTACCTTTATTTTTAATGATGCTGAGCGTGACCGCGAAGCATCTTATTCTAATGATTCTCATTTCGTTTTACCCATTTTAGCTTTTAGCAAAAATATACTTTTTATTAAACCCAATTCCCTTTTATCACAACTTATATTTTATATCTTAAAAACATCTTTAAACCAATTTTTGGCTAAAAGCTAACAGCCACCAGCTAATAGCTTACTTAAATGGTTTATATTCATGTCCCGACCACTGCATATCAAGATGCCCTGAAAACTCTAACATATTCAATCGTATGCCGTGCACTAAAACAGCCATTAATCCTAACACTATATTTAATCCATGTCCCAAAAACAAAACCAATGCCGCAATAAAACCGGCCAAAATATTATTTACACCGTTAGCTAAAGCCATACTGTTAAATGTACTGGCCATAGCAACTGATGCTGCGCCTACGGCAAACAGCCGTATATAAGATACTATATCAGAAAAAGCTCCTATTATACTTAACGGCAAATCAGCTAACGCCAAAAGCATACCTTTAAACATATTCTTCTGGAAATTAGAAAAAATCAATATTAAACCTACCCCTGCAATACCCATATATGTACTCCAAACAGGCACAACACCACCAAGGATAAGGTTACACACAACAAAAAATAACCACCATATAACACAAGCCCATCCTATATCTCCTAAAAAATTAATTGTATTAATTTTACTTACTGCCTTCATAAGATGTGCAATTGTTAAATGTATAGCCCCTATAATAAAACATATATACATAACGTTATTGCGATTGGAATCTATAAAACTGTTTATACTTTCGACAACCAGAACTCGGAAACCCGGTAACATAGCAATTTCTTTCGCTCCAAACCATGTTCCTGTAACCGCACCCCAGACAATTGTAGTGCCTGCCAAAATATACATAAGTATAAATCCTTTAAAGACATCCTTATTGGGCTTAGTCAAACACTGGGCAATAAAAGTAAGTGTAGCAAAAACTACACCATAGCCCGCATCACCAATAAGCATTGCGAAAAATATACTGAAAAAAATCAAAAACCATAAACTAATATCAAATTCTTTGTAACCGGGAAAAGTCTGCATAAAAGTAAATACCGGGTTTATTATACTTATCCATTTATGATTTTTGGTCAATGTAGGAACATTATCATCATCCGTAGGATCCGCCTGAACATAGCCCCACCCCTCACGTAACGCTAACAGTTTGACCCTCTCAATATCATAAACGGGAACAAACCCTTTAAGAACAACAACCTCTTCTCCTGCCATAGCATCTTTAGCTTTGGCGAATTCCAATTCCCTAGCTATGACCCCGGCCCATTCTTTCAGACTGGTAAAATAATATTTTGCCTGTTCTTTAAAAATCTCAATTTCCTTAAGTTCCCGAATTATCTCTGTTAATTCATTTTCAAATGTTACACGACTCACCTTAGGCATTTCTATAAATTCACAGCCTTCAATATTATCAGTTTTTTCAGTTATAACAAAAAAATAAACAATTTTATCCTTTTCAAAAATCTTAATCAAATCATATTTATCAGTTAATTCATCAAAAAACTTAATATTGCAAGAATATAAACGTAAAGGTATCCCTTCTTTCTTTAATACTCCGATATCTTTCGGATCCACATCCCCCCATACATCAAACCATCCCAATGAACGAAGGATCTCATCTTTATGTTTAATAAGATTTTTTTCACGGTCAATGTCTTGCTGTATTTTATCAACAAACTCTATCATACCGGAACGGTTTTTAAAATTTTTCATTTCCCCGGTCTCCGACAAAAACTGTAAAACATCATTTATTTTTTTAAATTGCTCACCTAATTTCTCAGAATCTCCGCTTGTTATTCCTCTGGGCATCTCAATATGTAAAACACCTTCGTTGCGTAAGAGCCCTAGCGCATGCTCTTTTTCTTTACAAGCAGTAAGAACCCATATTTTTTTCATTGGGACTATCATAGTGCTGCCATTTCTTTTTTCTTTTCAAGTTTGCTTTTAGCTATTTTTCCGCGCACAACTTCCGATGTTTGTAAATCGCCTAAAGATATATTAATAATGCGTATATTTTCCTGCGTTTCAGGTATTTTCACCTTTTCAAAAAGATTCACTCTCTGCACCGTTAATCTAAGTTCTTCCCGTAAAATAGTTTCCTGTTCTTTGGCTATATCAAGTTTTACTTTTATCCGGAGAAAATCTTTATAAACCTTTACAGCCTCGTCAACCCATAAAGGTACAGAATAAAAATCATAAATTTCTTCATCAAATAAAACATCGTCAAATATCGGTATGTCTATGCCGGCGATACTGCCTTCTTTAACCTTGACCTTGCTTATTTTTATTAATGAGATTATATCTATCTTCTCAGAAAAGACATCAGCCCATTCATAAACATAACTCTCAATATCAATTTTACTATTTTCCAGTTCTTTTATACTATTATGCACCTTAACAATTTCCGACTGTAGCTGCTGCTTCTTAAGCTTAAGCGTAGGAAGATATCGGTTAAATCTCTTTAACGAATCTTTCTGTCGTTTAAGTTCACTTTTAGTTAATTTTATCTTTGCCATAGACTTAAAACGTTATATTTATTTTGGCCAGAATTTTTCAAGAATATCGCTTCTAAATCCGGTCTCGTGTTTTTGAAAACAGTCACTCAATATTTTCCAGCCGTTATCAAGTGCCGCTTCTAACGGTATATTTACCGATAAATTCATCATTTCATCTTCAAATCTGTCACCGTATTTAAGCAACTTCTTATCCCATTCGCCTAACCTAAAACCCATCGCACGTTTTTCCTCAGTTTCTTTATATTCGGCATATAGCTGTAACATACCATCCATAATAACACGATGGTCCTGACGTGTTTTATCGTTTACCTGTTGTTTCAACCTGCTTAACGACCCAAACGGTTCTATCCTACCATTGCGCAAATAAAACTGACCTTCAGTTATATAGCCTGTATTATCAGGCACGGGATGCGTAACGTCATCACCCGGCATAGTAGTAACAGCTAAAACCGTAATTGAGCCCGCGTCATCAAAATCAACGGCTTTTTCGTAACGCGCAGCAAGCTGGCTATAAAGATCTCCGGGATATCCACGATTAGATGGTACCTGCTCCATAGTAATGGCTATCTCTTTCATAGCATCAGCATAATTTGTCATATTCGTAAGCAAAACCAGCACATCTTTACCGGATAATGCAAATTTCTCTGCTACTGATAGACACAAATCAGGAACCATAAGGCCCTCAACAACGGGATCAGCGGCAGTATGCATAAAGAAAATACTACGACTTAACGCGCCACCATCTTCCAACCGTTCTTTAAAATACAAATATTCGTCATTCTTCAAGCCTATGCCGCCAAGTATTATCATATCCACTTCTGCCTGTAATGCTATTCTTGCCAAAAGTTCATTATAAGGCTCGCCAGAAACTGAAAATATAGGTAATTTTTGAGACACAACCAACGAATTAAATATATCTATCATCGGTATATTAGTACGTATCATACGCTGCGGTATTATACGCTTAGCAGGATTAACCGAAGGACCGTTAATCTCTATCAGATTATCTGACAACGCCGGGCCTCTATCTTTAGGCATGCCGCTCCCATCAAATATTCTGCCAAGCATTTTATCAGAAAAAGAAACTTTCATTGTATGTCCTAAAAACCTAACTTCATCATTCGTGTATACTCCCCTGCTACCTGAAAATATCTGTAAAGAGACTATATCACCCTCAAGTTTTATTACTTGAGCCAGAGATTTACCGTATTGTGTACTTATCTGGGCAAGCTCATTATACATTATGCCTTCGGCTTTGACCGTAATTACATTGCCGACAACGCTTAATATTTTATTATGCACTTTTTTCATTATATACACTCTCCTTTAAAAAATCATTGATCTTATTCTCATAATTTTTGAATTCATCAGACTGCCATACTTTATAGTTCCAATCAATAAACAATTGTCTTAATTGCTGAAAAAAATGTCTAGCATCATCTTTATTATTAAATTTGAATTTATGCTCCAAAACTTCATTTATTTTATTAAAAACATAAGCCTGCCTGTCAGGCGAAGAGACGCCGTCAACATGATCAAACCCATTTTGCTGAAGATAAATTTCATCTAGAAACTCAGCTTTAAGATAAATCTCAAAATCATCAGTAGACGTACCTTCTTCACCTACGACCTTCATCATCTGATTTACTTCATTCCCGCGGAACAAGACAGTTTTAGCCTTCCCGACTTTCTCGCTATCAACAAAGCTCGCATATTTTGACCAGCTTTCAAGCGGATCAATAGACGGAAACTTGCGGGCATTCGACCTATCACGCGACAAGCCTAAAAACGCACCTACAACTTTTAGAGTAGACTGGGTAACAGGCTCATCAAAATTACCGCCGGCAGGTGAAACAGTACCGCTTATCGTTAAGCTTCCTTTACCTCCAAACGGCAGTTCAACTATTCCGGCACGCTCATAGAACTCCGCAATACGCGATTCAAGATACGCGGGAAACGCTTCTTCACCCGGTATTTCTTCAAGCCGGCCAGAAACTTCACGCATAGCCTGTGCCCACCGTGAAGTCGAATCAGCAAGCAGTAAAACATTTAATCCCATCTGTCTATAGTATTCACCTAAAGTAGCTGCTGTATAAACCGATGCTTCACGCGCCGCAACAGGCATAGAACTGGTATTACATATTATTATCGTACGCTCCATTAAAGTCTTATTCGTTCTGGGATCTGTTATTTCAGGAAAAGTCCTTAATGTTTCAACTACTTCTCCCGCACGTTCACCACAAGCTGCTATTATAACAATATCTACTTCTGCATATTTACTTGTCAAATGCTGTAATACTGTCTTACCTGCGCCAAATGGTCCGGGTATACAATAAGTCCCGCCTTTCGCTATAGGAAAAAAAGTATCGATAATACGTACTTTCGTTACCAAAGTCTCTCTTGGAACAAATTTCTGTATATATGCGTTAATAGGCATTTTTACCGGCCAATCAAATACCATAGTAAGATTTTTACTTCTACCTTGTTCATCTTTAACAACCGCGATAGTATCACTTACGGCATAGATTCCTTGAGAAACTATACTTTCAATTTCATATGACCCTGTTAAATTAAATGGCACCATTATAAAATGTTTAAAAATACTTTCATTTACATACCCCAACGGCATCCCGGCATATACTTTATCTTTAGGTTTGACCATAGGAATAAATTCCCAACGGGCATCATCTTTTATGGCATCAAACGCCACACCTCGTTTTAAGAAAAACCCGCATTTTTCAGCAAGTTCAGGCAACGGATTCTGCAATCCGTCAAATACCTGTCCTAAAAGACCGGGGCCTAATTTAACCGACAACATCTGCCTGGAAAATTCAACTTCCTGGCCAATATATAAACCACTAGTGCTTTCAAAGACCTGCATATATGCAAGGTCACCCACTATCTTTATAACCTCAGCTTTAAGTTTAGCATCCTGAGCTATCACGTACCCGACTTCATTTTGCTGTATGGCACCTTCAAACTTTACAGTTATAAGATTGCCGTTAATTGAGCGTATTATCGATTTTTCTATCATATTGAACCTCACAAATTTCTTTAAATTTTACCATACCTATTTCTTTATCAAACGTATACAATCTATCAAGAATTTCTAATTTAAGAAAATAAACAAAAATAAAAACATTACTATAAAAATGGCCGTATTCTAATTCCACCAGCATATCCCATCGCATCTTAAGTAAAGCTATCTCTTTCTTAAGTGGATCGGAATCAGACGATAATATTTTTGCAACTGCTGGAAAAAGAATAGATTCTTTCTCTTGGCGCCATTTAACAATCTGTTCAGTCATTTCTGAAATAAAATAAAAATAAGCATCAAGCTCGGCTGTCTTTTTCGTAATAGTTTCATACTCGTTTTTTAAAAGTTTTTTTAAAATACTAAAATCATTTCCTGTAAGCCATTTTTCAGCTTCATCAATAAACACCTTTTTATTAATATCAGGCTTCTTGGAAAAATATAAAACCGGCAAAGTATTCACAAAATAATAGTATCTATCCATATTTATTTGTTTTCGTTAAGTATATCCGAGATTTTAGGACTGACAAATATTCTAAGCATATCAAATATCCCATCATCCGTGAAATCATAGACTAAATCATCACCCTTCATGCCTATCCTAAACCCTGAAGCTATACGTTCATCAATTTGAATCGTAACGCCGTCTTTAACCGTATCTCTAACTTTACTCATAACAAGTGTTTTTAACTTTTCGGCCTGCGCTCCGTCAACCGACACAATTACGTCCTTGCCCTGAGCCCACTCTTCAATAAGCTTAATTATCAACTGTGAAAGAAACTCCTCATTAAGTTCCGTTTTAACAATGTTTTTTAAAGTTGCTTCAAAAAGTTTAATTATCTGCTCTTTAACTACCAATCCAAGATCACGAGCAGCCTGAGCAATCGCGATTTCAGAGTTCTTCTTATTTCTGGCTGCCTCTTCTTTAGCTTTATCAACTATTTGAGTAGATTCTTTCTTAGCCTCAGATATCAGTTCCTGTGCTTTTGTTTGTGCTGATTCGATAATATGAGACGCTTCTTCCTGCGCTTTCCCGATACCATCCTGTTTGATCTTAGCAATAAGTTGATCGATTTTAACTTCCATATATCCTCCATAAAGTTTTAGAAACTATATAAATTAAAACTATTTCAAAAGGGCCATAGCAGCCTGGACATAGTCTGGCTTGTCAATGATAGAACGCCCGACAACAATATAATCCGCGCCTTCTTTAAAAGCAAAAGAAGCAGTCGCGACACGTTTTTGATCGCCGGCAGCATCACCCGCACATCTTATGCCGGGTGTAACAACGTATAATCTCTTTTTGTTCTTTTTACAAAAAGATTTTATACCCGCAGCCTCCCATGGCGACGAAATAACTCCGTCTAATCCACAGTCTGCCGCCTGCCGTACAAGTTGCATTACATCATTGATATCAGCGTCATTGCTGGTAAGTTCTGTTACTCCCAAAACCAAAGGCTTACGTTTTTTAAGTCTATTTGCAACAGTTTTGACTTCTTTGGAGACAAGTGTTAATGCTTTATTGCCCGCCTTAACATGCACTGTAAAGGCCCATGCACCCATCTCGGTTATAACAGCTGCGGTCTTTGCCATTGTATTTGGTATATCGTACAATTTCAAATCAACAAAAACATCAGCCCCCATATCTATAAGCTTAGCAACATACTTAGGGCCAAATTTCACAAATGGTATAGCCCCAATTTTATACCTTACTCCGTATTTAGTCAAATCTTTTACAACAGAATTTATTTTCCGTTTATCGGTAATATCAAGCGAGACTATTACTTTGTTAAGCTTATTATTTTTCATGTGCTTTACCTATCAATCTTTTTAAGGTTTTAATATTATTTTTATCCATATAAGATTTAATACCTGCAACTATATCGTTTGCTATGTTTGGGTGAACAAGGTTGACGGTCCCAAGACTTACAATAGACGCCCCCGCAAGCAAAAACTCAACAGCATCATCCGCGTTTTCAATCCCCCCGCCGCCTATAATGGGTATCTTCACTTTTTCATAAACTTTCCATACCCGGTAAAGTGCCATCGGTTTAATGGCGCGCCCTGAATACCCACCGGTTACATTACCTAATACAGGCCTGAACGTATTGATATTTATCGCCATGGCAAAAAAAGTATTTACAAGCGAAACAGCATCTGCGCCGGCACATTCAGCCGCATAAGCCGTTTCGGTTATATCACTAACTTCTGGAGTAATCTTAACTATAATAGGTTTATTAGTCTCTTTGCGGACCTTCCTGACCAATTTATATATCGCATCGGGGTCCTGTGAAACTATACGTTTAAGCTGCAGGTTAGGGCACGAAAGATTAAGCTCATAACAGGCTATTTCTTTAAACTTATCAACTTTTGAGATAACATCAGAATATTCCCGGACAGAAAAACCTCCGACACTGAATATATATTTAACGCTAACTTTACGCATAGCAGGAAGCTTCTTTTCAATAAAATCTTTCACCCCTGGATTCTCGAGACCCACCGCATTTATAACTCCACAGCCGGTATCAAAAATACGGGGTGGCGGGTTACCTTCGCGCATATCTAGAGTAACGGTCTTTGTAATAACCGCGCCTATTTTGCTAAAATCTACTAGATTTTTCAGTTCCTCTGCAAAACCGAAAGTGCCTGAAGCGCAAACAACCGGAAGTTCTAACTTAACTCTACCTATTTTAACATCTAATTTCATTTTATCGATTTTACGCTATTTAAAACATACTTCAAACAATACTTTTCAATAAGTTTTGCGGTCAGGACAATTTTTCCAGGCATGGAAAAGCCTCACACATTCATCACGCAATACACCTGATTTTATTTTAACTTTACTTCTGCCTAACCGTTTCAAGTCACGATTACTTATTTTCAATTCATTGAACCCGGCCATATGTGCATCTGATATATCAGCGCCATATACTATACGTGATATCCTAGCCCAATGAATAGCCGAAAAACACATCGGACACGGTTCAGTCGTAGAAAATATTTCACATCCAGTCAAATCATACGTACCAAGTTTTTTGGACGCTTTACGTATAGCGTTTATTTCCGCATGGCAAGTTGCATCTTTAATAAGCACCGTGTTACGGGCAGACGCTATAATTTTCCCATCCTTGACTATGCACGCGCCAAACGGCCCGCCGTTAGCACAATCAACAACGTTTTTTAATGCCTCCTTCAAAGCTAACATCATGAATTTTTTATCAGTTATATTATTGGCCATATTCTATATTATCCCGCAAAATGCTAAAGCACATATTGTTTTCGCGTCTATTATTTTACCTGTAATAAAAAGTTTTTTGACATCTTTTTTTGAAAAAATCTCATTCTCTATTATTTCATCTGCGTCAAAAGAGACCTTTCTTTTACACAACTGCTCGGCCTTATAAATCGTTATTTTTTCGGTGGAATAACCGGGAACAGGATAGATAGCACCAAGTTTAGTGAATTTTTTAGCGCTATAACCTGTCTCTTCGATTATTTCACGTTTAGCACAATTTAACGGCCGTTCATTTTCCTCCAATGTGCCTGCCGGCAACTCATATATATATTTATCTATTACGGCACGATATTGACGAAGCATTATTACTTTATCGGCAGAAATAAAAGGAATTATTAAAGCCGCTCCATTATGTTCTATAACATCTACTGTTGTTTCCCGGCCTGTCGGTAATTTTTTTGTTACCGACATCAATTTAAATATTCTGCCTTGATAAATTTCTTTCACCATATTTCTCTGATATTAAATACCGGCCCGTCCTTACACGCTTTTTTATAACCAGTTTTAGTTTTGACCGTACACCCGCAGCAAATACCCGTTCCGCATCCCATAAACTGCTCATAAGATATCTGACAGTTCACGTTCTTTTTATCTGCTATAATAGAATTTATTGAACAAAACATAGCTTCCGGGCCACAAGCATATATATTTGCTTTACCCTGAAATCCATCTTTGTTAAAAAGATCCAGCAATAGATCGGTAACACTGCCTTTGGCCCCTCTAGACCCATCATCAGTAGCTACATGCACTTTACAATTTAATGTTTTAAATTCTTTTTCACATAAAACAGAATTTTTATCCGAGGCTCCCAAAATAACTATATTAGACTCTTTATTGGTTAATTTTTGGGCAAGAAACATTAAGGGCGCTACTCCCATCCCTCCGCCGATAAGTATATTAACAAAAGCATCATTTTTTCGAGGTTTTAAAGAAAAACCGTGACCTAAAGGTCCTAATACATTCAAAGTATCGCCGTCGGATAAAAGACTCAAGGCCCTTGTCCCACTACCTTTCACTCTAAACAATATAGAAATAACATTTTTATTCACAGCATGAATGCTTATGGGCCTGCGTAGAACAGTGATTTTATCATCTGTTTTTATATGGATGAATTGTCCTGGATAGGCCCGAGTGGCTATTTCGGGAGCATAAAGATCCATTAGAAAAACGTCATCTTTTATTCTTTTTTTATCCTTGATCTTTATCGTTAGCTCGCGCATAATACTCCTGAAATTGGAAGCATTTTACCAGATAACCTTTTATCTTACAAGAAGACAAAGAACAAGGTAGTGTAAACTATTATTCGCAAATTGACAAATAGGTAAAAACGGCATATCCTCAAAAGGTCAGGTAACTAACAATTACTAACCTTTTAACAAGGAGGATATGCTGTGAAAAGACCAGTTAATTTTTCTAGGGATAATTTACCAGTACAGTGGCAATATGTAAATAGTAATCTTAACCATTGGATATATTTACATATTTAACCCTTAAAGAAGAGGGGCTTATTATAAATAGAACTTTTGAGAATATGCCAATGGTAAAAAAGGAAAACGCTTATTTAGAATTTGCGAATAAATCTTGACACTACCAAGAACAAAGCCCGATCTTTCAATTAATTGAGCACCTATGATAATTTGGATTAATATATTATTCCGAATAATAATATGATATAATTATTGCGTTATATTTCATAAAGGCTTTTAGACAATGGAAAAATCAATTGAACAATATTTCGCGACAGCTTTAAGTAATAAAGACAGCGATTCTGCTATCAAAGAGATTTCCCTTACAATAAAACGCATATTCCCTATAAATGTGGGGCATATAATAGCCTTTACTACCCCTCATTATAATTTACAAAAAATATACCAAAGTATTGAATTTACGTTACGCCCATCTGACATAACAATAATACAATCACCACTTTTGATCTATAACGATAAGATAATAGAAAAAGGCATAACCGCATGCGCTTTTAACCGCAGCAATATTACTCTCAAACAAGCCACTATAGAAAACGATGACCCGCAATTAATCGAACAAAAATTGCGCAAATTGGTTCAACAAACCACACATCAACAAAAAATGGCACTTTCTTTTCTTGGCCCTAATTTCCTGCCGTCACATTTCAGGAAAACAGCTGAAATGTCATTAGGTAAATTTTTTCAGTTATATACGGCAGGCTACACCCATGACGCGCATGGTTACGCATACAAAACATATATAGATAACCATGAAGCTGCCACATCTTTACATACAATCTTCAACGGACTAAATAATACATTCGTAAATCTCAAAGGGTTTCTTCCGCTGGGCAACGGATTTAAAATAACAAAAGCAATAAATGATTCCGGTATAATTTTAGAAATAGATAATAAACCCGCGATAACATTATACGAAAAATATCTAGGTGAAAAATTTGATCTATTCAAAGAGAATAACCTATTCTCTTTTTACCCTATCGCAATAAGAAGTGCTAACACCACACATATGATATATGTAAAAAAACATCTTGAAGATGGGTCCTTACTGTGTATAGGCGATATACTCACTGATTTACCGGCTAACCTTATGTTATTCGATCCTCAGTTTATTACACATAAACTTCCGGAAAAACTTAATGCTTTTAAAAAAACTGAACAAGGTATAATTTTTATGATAAACTCTTTAGCAAGAAAGAAAATATTGAAAAACAAGGCAGAAGAAGAAATCCAGGCTATTAGAGCCAATATAGACAAAGATATTGATATAATAGGAATATTTGCTGATTATACAATGTATCCGAACAAATTCATAAAAGGCATATCCTGGGAAACAGGGAATAATATTTTAATGTTATGGGAATAGAAGCATCCATATCTACCACAGGACTTTTGATTATAGCCGCGTTAACCTTTGCCGTTGTCGGTTTAGTTATATATTCTCTAAATTCTATCAACACAGTAAACACCTTAAATCGTAAAATCACACAACTAAACGAACACATAAAAGAATTCGATCATCAGGCAAAACTAATAATAACCAGCGACATGGAACTAAAGCTTTATCAAGAATCCATGGAAGATAAATTAAACAAACTCATACTGCTGAAACGCTTTATTCTGACTGCGCTTAACAGTATAAACGCAGAAATAATATTCGCGCAAATAGATAAAAAAACCATCAAAGACCTGGGTTTTTTAAGAGGCTTACTGTTAGACTATGATACTTTAGATACAATGATAAATATAGATTTACCGGAAGAAGATGTAAATATCTTTAAACATTTTTTACGGGCACAAAAAGCATCTTTAAATAATATTGCAATACTAACACCCGATTTGCAGGTTTGTCATGAAATAAAAAATAATTTAAACGAACCCAACTTCCTTATTGCTGCAATAAAAACAAGAGAAAACATAAAATCTATATTTATTGTTTCCGAATTAGCGGCATCTTCAAAGATAAACCGCGCAGAAAAAGAAATGTTCACGATATTATGCCTCTATATGGGCCAATGCCTTGACAATATCTCTCTTTTCGAAGAGCTTTACATGGCAAAAGACGAGCTCGAAAAAAAGATAAAAGAACGCACTAACGAACTAGTAAAAAGTTTAAGAGAAATTGAACAAATAAGCAAACTAAAATCAGATTTTATTTCAAGTGTATCACATGAACTACGCACACCATTAACCTCCGTAAAGGGGTTCTCTTCACTCTTGGTAGCAGAAAAATTCGGACAATTACCGGAACAAGCTATGAGCAGATTGAAAACAATCGACGAAAACGTTAATAAACTTGTCGAAATGGTAAATACTATTCTTGATATATCAAGAATAGAATCAGGCAAAATGGAAGTTAAGATCACAAGCTTTGATGTTTCTAAACTTATAAGTGATACCGCAGATTTTTTATCGCCACAAGCCGAAGGCAAAAGTATAACAATAAAAACCGAATTACCCGAATCGCTCTCAATACTCGCCGACAGAAATCTTATAGAGCGAGTCCTGATAAACTTGATAAACAATTCAATAAAATTCACACCTGAAGGCGGCACAATAACTGTAACCTGCAAAATTGATAATGACACTACACACGCTATAATATCAATAGCTGATACGGGCTTTGGGATCTCAGAGGATAATTTACAAAAAATATTCCAGGAATTCTTCCGCGTAGATAATCCTGCAAATCGTCAAATACGCGGCTCAGGATTAGGACTTTCACTGGTAAAACGCATTATTGATACACATAAAGAAAAAATATGGGTTGAATCTAAGATAAATGAAGGTACTGTTTTTTATTTCACTTTAAAAATAGGCGACATAACAAATGTATAAATTAAAGATTTTCACTGTAGACGACGAACCGGACATATTAGATTTATTATCTGCGACATTGGAAACTGATTTTGAGATATATCAAGCCGCATGCGGCAAAGAAGCTTTATCAAAGATCCCTGAAATTTCACCTGATCTTATAATATTGGATTTTTCCTTGCCCGATATGACCGGCCCCGAAATAGCCGCACAACTCCGTAAAGACTCGATGTTTCTGCACACACCGATATTAATGCTCACGGGCCGAGGCGAGACAGAAGATAAAGTTATCGGACTTGAATCAGGCGTAGACGATTATATGGTAAAACCATTTGATCCTACAGAACTGATAACAAGAATAAAAATGCTCATTAAACGCTCAACCATAAAACTTGACGCTAATCCGCTTACCCGTTTACCCGGCAATGTATCAATAAACAATGAGCTTGATACACGTATAAAAAACCAAGAAACCTTTGCTGTATTATATTTTGATTTAGATAATTTCAAGGCTTTCAACGATTATTACGGATTTGAACGCGGCGATGAAATAATAAAAAAAACCGGACGATTGCTGATAGAAACCTCTCAAAACACAGGGACAGTAACTGATTTCATAGGGCACATAGGCGGTGATGATTTCGTAATAATAACATCCGTTGAAGCATCTGAACGTTTGGCAAAAAAAGTCATCGATAATTTCGATAAACTCGCACCCGCTTTCTTTGATAAGCCCGACCTTGAAAAAGGATATATAGAAACTAAAGGACGCGATGGACAAATACAAAAATTCGGGATACTAAGCATATCGATAGGTATAATAATTAATAAAGACAAACCTTTTACTCATATCGCCGAAATAGGCTCAGTCGGAGCCGAAGTAAAGGGATTAGCAAAAAAATTTAACGGCAGTAAATATATAATTGACCAACGTCATTGTTAATATATAATATCCAAAATTAAATAGCTGATTTATTTGATATAAAAGCGAGGGTGGTGAAATGGCAGACACGCTAGCTTGAGGGGCTAGTGGCAGCAATGCCGTAGGGGTTCAAGTCCCCTCCCTCGCACCATCTTTTATCTGAAAATCTCAACTCTCATTCTTAAGAATATTGCCAAGGGGTTCCCCGCCACGAAACACTTATATTTAGGCGGGTCCGCCTTTGGCGGAAAGTCCCCTCCCTCGCACCATCTTTTATCTGAAAATCTCAACTCTCATTCTTAAGAATATTGCCAAGGGGTTCCCCGCCACGAAACACTTATATTTAGGCGGGTCCGCCTTTGGCGGAAAGTCCCCT
>JAQVMQ010000064.1 GCA_028703535.1 Candidatus Omnitrophota bacterium
ACACAATTAACACATTCGCTCCATATCTTATGCGGAAGGCTGTTACGTTCAATTTCACTAAAACCTATCCGCAAGAAAAATTTAGGGACAAAAGTCGAAGCAAAGACTTTTTTAATACCTAACGATTTAGCTTCACTATAACAACGAGTCACAAGCTTTTTGCCAAACCCGTTTTTTAAATATTTTTGAGCAACACAGAGCGACTTCACTTCAGCCAGATTATCCCACCCGACAATATGCAAGGCACAGCACGCAACGATCTTGCTTTGTTCAACATAAACCCAAAAATCACGAATATTCTCATAAACATAATTCAACGGTCTGGGTAACACTTTACGTTTTTTTGCCCAGAACGTAATAAGTTCATGTATACTCACCGAATCTGATATAACCGCTTTACGAATCATCTCTTAATAATAACTTTATAGCTAATTTGAGTATTTATTATATTATAAAGCACAACATTTGAAAAGTGTTTTATTTAAATAGGGACAGACACCTATTTAACCCATCTTCTTAGGCCTACCTCTTGGCTTTAGTCTCAAAAATCTTTTGAGCTTTTTCTCCAATCTCTCTACAAAATCAGCACTTCCGATTGGTCTCCCTTTTCTCGTTTGCTCTCTTATTTGTTTCAGTTCACAAGAATTATCCGATATTTCTATGAACTTATTCCAATTTTCCTGTTCTCCCTCAACATACGCAAAAAGCTCTCTAACTCCCAACTCATCGTGCTTAGCTATTCCGCAATGGACCTTTGCACTTGACCATTCCCAAAGAACAGATTTATTAACCATTTTTGCTCGTACAGGATTTCTCTCTATGTAACGCGCGCATATCAAGGTATATAATTCATCCATTACAGAAGAAAAAAACCGCCCTTGAAACAAATGACCAGTTATACGCATTCTCTTGTTATAATACTGTGAATATTTCATGTGAGCATATTTAAATACTTTAGCCATAGAATCTTCTTTTCCAGGAACTACAATAAAGTGAACATGATTTGGCATAAGGCAATAAGCTAATATTTTTAAATCATATTGGTCACTTTCTTCTTTGAGAAAAGATAGATACTTTTGCCTGTCAGTATCATTAGAAAATATTCTCTGCTTATAATTTCCTCTTTGAGTAATATGGTGGGGATATCCTACTGCAACAACTCTTGCTATTCGAGGCATGCAAGAATTATATCGTTTTCTAGAAGTGAAGTCAAGTAATTAGGTGTCTGTCCCTATTTTTAATAATTGTTGTTACGATCGGTATTAGTGTTAGCCGCATTGTTACGATTGGATACCTGCGCGTTATTAGCATTGTTGTTCCAATTACCACCGCGAAAACCAGCCCCAAACACACAATTTTCGAATACTGTCCCGTTAATTTAGGATCAAAAAATATTATCTAATCCAATGCACTTAGCTTGAACACCAATGATATGTTTTAAGCAATTCGCCTTTTTTCAGAATATCTGGTTAACCAAACATCTGATGGAAACAGTATCTGGGCTTCTTTTATCTTTACTCCCGCACCCTGCATCCGTAAACACAAGGTCTCCTGGGCTATTTAGCTAATTACACATCGCCAATCGTTTCTCGCTACTAACGCTATGTGCTTTGCGATCTTATCCATCCACCTGTCATCTTGCCTATCTCAACTAACAATTTAGAAATATACGCATAGCTTTTCAAATTCATATACTTCATATCTTTTGCTATCCGCACAAAATATCTTATTTTTTCTATCTCAAGATTAATCTTTTTTAATATTTCCAATTTATCTTTTGTATACACTGCTTCTATTAAAAACCCAAGCACATCCAACATAGTCTTTTCTATTCTATCAGTCAAAAGATATTTTTGACTTTTCGGAAATTTTTCCAGTTTCGGAAAAATCCATAATAATATTTTATAATACTTTTCTAAAATTGCAGTCGTTTTTCCCATTTACCCCTATCCTATACAATAGTTATTCCGTAATTTCAATAGTTTTTCCACTATCGCCAAGCTTATTCTTTTAAAAAACCAAAAGTATAAAAGTACACAGTATTACCTAAAAGCCCTGACGGACTAACCGAAACCCATAATGGTTGCTACGACCGGCATGAGTGATAGCCGCACTGCTACGATAGGATACCTGCGCGTTACCAGCAAAGTTGCCCCAACCACCACCGCGAAAACCAGCCCCAGTTGCCCCTGTAACTTCACCCGCACTATACCCGGGCCAATCAGGGTTAGTCGCATTACCATCAGAAGACAAACTGCCATCTCCATGTGTACCTAAAAATGCCCGGCCAGTAGCATTACCCAGAGTTACTGTTCGTTCATATAGATTGCCTGATAATTCCATATTACCGTAATACCCTGCACCTGACACCATACGAGTACCATCATTGCTCGTATCCCCAGCAAAAGCACCAACACGTATAGGCCCATCTATAGAGCCTTCTGTAGTTGTATATAAAGCATTACCTGCAACAGTTGAGTAATTAGAATCTATCTCCTCATCTATCTCTCCACTATTAGCTAAAGTATATGCTGATGCTGCAATAGTCGCTGTACCCCATGCATATTCATCTGCTACTGGCATTAAAGGTCCTCGACACGCTTTCTCAAACTCAAGTTCTGTCATAGGCCGTAAACCCGCCCAATCGGCATATGCACAACCATCCATCCAACTCATATAATTCATCGCTATCCATTCGCCGTCATCTTCTTCATCAACAATATTATCGTCATCAAGGTCACAGCCAAAAGTATAAGGGTCATTATCGGGGTCCGCTGGGTCGAATGCCGCCGTTATCGTCTGACGAGCAGTCAATGTGCCATCTTCAACTACCATAACAAAATCACCTGCTTCATCACCATCTAATGTAGCTGCAACTCTTGTACCTTGTTGGGTATGAGTTAGAGTATTTAAGAAATCACGATATTGCCCTTGCGACAGCTCATATTTCATTAAATAAAAATCATCATACCCTTTAGGAAAAGTTGCCGGAAGTGTTTGGGATGTAGAGTCATTAAAATCATCGGCGGTACTCATACCTGTCGCGTTATTATTTCCTAAAGAACCCGCGACATCACCACCCAAAGTAATAGAACCTTCACTTGTAACTTGAAACGTTGTGCCGTCAGTCTCATATTCAAATTGTCCATAATCGGATTCGGTATCTCCCAAATAGAAAGAACTTTCGGGAATATAACACATCTCTATACCGAATATTTTCAAGCTAACATTCTCTATCTCAGCGTCACTAACACTGTCCGCAGAATAATCCCATACTATCTGTACTGAATCCCTATCCAAAGTTCCTGTATTATTACTCGATCTTTGGATAAAGCAACCTGTTTTATCTGTAGGAACAACTATCTCTATGGCATCAGTATCTCCACCGTCAGAGTCACCATCCGATCCGGTAGAAAACCCTGCAGGTGTAGTACCCGAAGTCTTTAAAGTAACATGGCTCCACGCGGTACCGTCGCTTACATCTTTATGGAACTTAACAAAAACCCAAGCAGCATCGTAGTTGGTCGCATCACGCCATGAATTATCCCATGCGATATCAAACTGTATAGTTGCTGTATCACTACTTGTACTAATAGCTGTTATTTCGCCATCTGTAATAGCTAAATTATTAGCAAAAACAAGCCATGGATAATAAAAAATGAAAGATAAAAAAAAGAAGATAAATGCTCTACACCCAAAATTATTTTTTTCCATTCACATACATCCCTTTACAATCTTTCCATACAACCAAACAACGCAACTATTTACTCTTCAATTTATCTAAAACTTCTTTTATCCCTTTTACATATTGCATTTTAATACGCTGGAAAATCTCAGAAGCTGCTTCCTTATCATAAATATGCGATGTTTTGTTCCGATCTTCCATCATATCCAAAAAAACTTGCTCATCATTTATCCAGCCCACACGAAAGGCCTCTTTTAAACTCTCCCGCGGTGTTTTAACTTCAATACCATCTTCTTTTAAAAATATCTTCAATGTCTTCCATAACAATTCAAAAGTAAACTCAAATCTCTGGATAACACCGTCTTTTTGTAAATCTTCCTGTGCCAAATCTACACCTTCATGCAATTTCAAAAACGCATTTTCTAATGTAGCTAGAATATATTTAATTTCGTTTTTCATAAACCACCCTGCCGGTATTATTCACTATATGCCTAAACTCTTCGCTTACTGATAAAAGATAGACTATATCCGCTTTATACAACCCAATCACACTATCTACAGCATCTTTTATCTCTCGCTGCCTGGAGATAGACGGTTTTTTAGTATGCACAGCAAAATCAAAATCAGAATTTTTACTGTTATTGCCTTTTGCTCTTGACCCAAAAAGTGTAATTTTTGACGGATTCATAAATTTCACTAAAATTTTCACCGTACTATCAATTATTTCCTTTTCTCGATTATACATAATAATTTTATTTAAAAAATAATACACTTAAAACTAAAAACTAACATTATTTTAACATGCTAATTTATACCCCGCAACAAATAATACCATGTTCCCGTCCCGGATGGGAACATGGTCACGCTATTATCAGTGTTTGACCCAACCTTAAATCACATCGCTCTATCAAACCAACACTAGCTTCAATTGTCACCTTAGCCTTATAGCAGCTACTCATTTGCCAGGGTTTGAGATCTTTAACTAATTTTACTATCTTCATGTGTTTATCTAAATAGATAATATCAAGTGGTATCTTCATAAAGAACATATGTATCGACGGTGCATTATAAAAAACCAATGCCTCATCAGCTGGCAAATTAAAACGCCCCAATAGCCCCACTAACCGTTGCATGAAACTTTCGGCAATAACAGCATTAGCGCAAATAATATTACCTGTATCTTTTAATATAATTTGTGACATTTATTATCCTTTATTAAACGCATTTTTGACATTATCCGGCATAACACATGGCTTAAATGACGAATCCACACAGACACATTTCGCATCAGAAATATTAAGCACTTTATCTTCACAGATAATTTCATGATGAAAATCTATTGATACATTCTTCATTTTAGTTATTTCCGTTTCGACTTGAATTAAATCGCCATATTTCGCTGGCGCTTTGAAAGTTATATTGACGTTTTGCACAACAAACCATATGCCTTGTTCAGAAAGTCCCTTAAGCGAAACGCCCTTATCCTCGAAAAACTCACCTCGTGCCTCTTCGCAATACCTTAAATAATTAGCATAATACACAACACCACCGCAATCTGTGTCGTTATAATGAATTTTCTTTTTATACATTTCTTTGTCCTTTCTCTCATTTTTTAGCTGTTGGCTTTTAGCAAAACAAAATATCTGTTTTACCTGCATTTTCCGGCAATAAATTACTACGAATATATTTTCGTATGCGCTTTAATGTTCTATCGTCACAAATAATTCTGTCATAATAAGCTCTTTGCCATATTTTTCCTGAAATATCTAAATTGTTATCCCTAATGTATTTCAAATATTCTACCGCACATTTTGATTTAAATGAACAAATAATATCAGATATCGTAGGGGAGGGCCTTGCGTCCTCCCGTTTATCAATACAATTATTATTAATAATCAAAATTCCATGAATATGATTCGGCATAATAATATATTCATCTAATTTGATATTTCTATGTTTTATTTCAATATTATGCCATTGTTCATCTATAATCTCCCCTATTTTTGACAATTTTATATTGTTACGGGCGGAGGCCAGCCCCGCCCCTACATTATTTTTTAATTCTCCGAATATTTCTTTTCTATCAACAGAACAAATCGTGATGTAATAAACACCATTTCGTGAATAATCATAATTCTTCACTCGGATGGGTTTCCTTTGCCTAACCGTCATTGTTCCTCTCTACTAATTCGATATATTGTTTTAAACTCACATTCTCCGCCCTGTCATCTTTTTTAATACCGCAATCAATACAGATACTTTCAGATACCCCTTTTTGCTTTAAAACATTTATGACCTTTTTTCGTCTTTGAGAAAACGCAAAATTAATCAGATCAAAAAGTTTTTTTTCATCGCAAGCCCGTTTTTCATATCTATCGTCGAACGCCATAGAGATAACTGCCGAATCAACTTTGGGAACAGGATCAAAAGCTTCGGCAGGGACTTTAAACAACATCTTAACATCAATATAGTATCTGACATAACAAGAAAAA
>JAQVMQ010000065.1 GCA_028703535.1 Candidatus Omnitrophota bacterium
AAAACATACCCTATCCTGAGTGTACCTTTTAGGAATGTAATGAGATAATTGCGCATGAAAAATGAAGAAAACAATATAAAAGATATTTTAGTTAAAAATATAAAAAAATACCGAACTAAACATAAGTTCACACAGGAAAAGGCATCGGACCTTGCCGGGATAACTCTAAAATACTGGCAGCGTCTTGAAATGAAATCGCAAGTCGATCTACCATCATTAAAAGTGCTATTTAAAATAGCACAGGCATTGGAAATCCCCGTTTCCAAACTTTTGGAAGAATAATCAAAAATTATTTTGAATATATCAAGACGGTAAAGCTATTATTTCATGGTCCCCGCCCGTAGAACCGCCAGCGCCGTACTTAGGGGTTTGAAAACATTTCGGTCTGCCAGCTGTAATACCACTGGGCATAACACACCATCCGTTTCCTCCCGTAACATAGTCAAAATATACCCCCGAGACACTGCAGACTGCAAGAACAGCTTGCTCCTTATTTAACTCTACACAAAAAATCAAAGGTTTAATATATCTGCTCATAAAATAACTCTTGAAAGCTTAATACAATAAATATTTTTAAAAACAACTTTTATATCATTCTGACATATACAAAATAAATAAAAAAACGCCCCCTTAAAAATAAGAAGGCGTTTTTTCCGCAAACGATCAGACAGTTATTTCTAACGGTCTCTTTTTTTACGTTTTGAGAAGCAATCTCTGCAATATACCGGTCTGTCGCTGTTAGGCTTAAACGGTACTTCGCATTCTTTTTTGCATTCAGCGCAAGTTGCTTTGTGCATCTCTCTCGGGCCTCTGTCAAAATTATCATCTCTGTCTTGATATCCCATGATACCTCCTTTTTAGGCCTTTAAATATTTTAAAGCCTGGGTTAATAAATCACTTATTTAAATTTTATATAAATATTTAAGCACGTTTTTTTCGGCTGGAATCTGACTTGTTCCTTTGTCCAGGCCACTGACTCATGTCTGCCTGTTTTCTTGCAGGGCGGCGTGCCTTAGAAAATTTCTTCTCATCAGTTCTACCGCTTCTATTTCTTTGAAATCTATTATTCTCTCCGCTTTTAGAAAAACAATCTTTGCAATATACCGGGCGGTCACCTGTAGGTTTAAAAGGAACTTCACATTCCTTATTACATTTGGCACAATTAACTTTTGTGAAAGAAACATCTCGGGAACGATTATCTGTATGCCCTTTATTATAACGCACAGGCTTATAAAAACGTTTAGAACCGCCGGAAGAATAAGACCGGTCAAATGACCTTTCAACCGGTTTATTGATCAAAATATCAAGTTTCTGCTCTATCGAATCCAATTGACAACGCATCTCCTCAATAAAATCAGCTACATCTGCTACTTCTTGTTCTGCATCCCATGACTCGTTATGTTTAGGTTTTTCTTTCATAATGTTTTACCGATGACGTACTGTAACATATATCCCAATATATTACAATCTATTTTACTATTATTTTTTCGGGATATATTTGTTCACTATGAACAAAAACTAAAAATAACTTTATCTCTTAATTTTACGAAACTGCTTCATCAAGTCTTTAGCATCAACAACTTTTACATTTTTAGGTAATTTAAACAGCTCTCGGTTAACCGTAATATCAAGATCTATACTGCTTGCTTCTTTTATATATTTCGCTCCCAGCATAGGTATGCTTAAATCTTCTTTAAGCGGTATCCCTTTCCAGAAATATACTTCACCTGCTGGGCCTGAATAAATAGTACACTTTTTACCTAAAATTACACCTTCTCTGCAAGGAGACTCAATGTAACGGGCTTCGGAAAAAAAATCGGCAATAATATCTTTTGACGTCACAACTGTTTTAACTGCCATGTTCCGACCAAAATTAACCTTATAAGCCGTTTTGCCATCATAAAGGGCTAAAGTCTCATCCGTATCAGTTACACCCTTAAGAGTTGTCGTAACGGTTGTATAAACTGCTATATTATTGGATTGAAGATCGATATAAACCGTTTCTGTCCCCGATCTGGCTCCGCTATATTCGTACTTAATAACCGCAGTATCAAATGAATCATCATATACATCAAGGTTTAAATTTTCTTTAAGATCTTTATTCGAAAATAATCCTTCTTTTACCGCTGCATCGCTTAAATCATCTTTTTCTTCTGCCAATATAACCGGTTCCTCTTTAACCACAGTATTTTCTTTCTCAGATAAATCTACTTTCGGTATATTAACCGCTGTACCGTTAATACTGTATACATCACCCATATAGTACGTAAGAGGAACATTTTCAAGTTCGACTTTTATGTAATCATCTGTCTGTTTTAGGATATCCCCCTCAATTACATTACCCGATTTAAGTATTATAGTGTCACCATATGAAAAACTCAAAAATACTGAAAGAAAAATTACAGAAAAAAATAACCTTTTCACAGCAAACTCCTTTTACTTTAGCTATTAATATTACTCTATATTTATTGATGCTGTCCTATTACCACTTATACTGCAATAGCCTTCAACTGATACTACATCACCTGTTTTTATTTGCGGCATTTTATACGTCACTATCTGTTTCATCTTATCAGCGTCATTGGTAATATTATCCGACATGACCTCTTTACCGTTTATACCTATATCAACTTTGTTTATATAATGACGTGCAGGATTACTTGTCGAATGATATATAACCGCCTTTAACGTACTAGTTTTTTTGTCGAATGTAATGTCGATCTTTGACGGCGGATGAGCAAAAACAATGCCCTGAATCAGTAAACCGCACGCAAACACAAGCACAAAAAAAATCTTTTTCATAACAGCCTCCCTTTATTTTCGATATTTCAATTTATTCAACAACGGCACACAAGTATTGGCAATAAGCAAACTGCCCAATTCAACGTCTATAGTTAAACCTGCCTGAGTAAGCACCAAAACAAACAACCCAGCCACAGCGCCAAATCCTATCTTCCCAAATTTTGTTATAGGTGTAGTTTTTGGCTCTATCAGCATTATGAAAACAAAAAAATAACTCAAAAACCCAAAAACAATCATTGGGTTACCACCCTGCGACAAGACCTGCCCGCCCCAAACAATAAGCAACACCGCCAGATAACTAATAAGTAGTTCCAGTTTACGTATCTTATAGATAAAATAAAGTCCAAAGGGCAAAAGTATATACCACTGATATGTGCCTAGCCATTGAAGCCTTATAGGCAATAGAATCGTCGCAAGAAGAAGACCAAATGCTGCAGGATTAAATATATGGCAATTCTTTATTCTTATAACATGCTTTGACGTTATCGCAAGAAAAGGTACAACAATATAATACCGCCAATTTTGGCCACCCCCCAAAACCAAAGCAATTATCAACCCCGTTATTACAGCGCTTTCAAGTATTACGGGGTTCCTGCGTTTCAATACATAAAAACACAATTCATATAAAACAGCAAAAAATACTGAAAAACTGACCGCCTGAAAAAAAGATATATCATGATTAATAATACCTAAATAAACAGAAAAGACTATTAAAAAAAGTATAAGCTGAGTCTTTATGGATTTGAAGATAAACATATAGATTTTGTCCTATTATTTATGCGAAATACTCAAAAATTTCTGATAGTTAGATTCCACTATCGACAATCAAAATAATCGATAAAGATAAAAAACAAAATCTTCAACTAGATAAACCAGCAGCAAACATCAAACTCCAGACCTTCAGATTGCGCTTAGCCAAAAGCGTGCGCGTATGAGTTTGAGGTCTTTATTCAAATTTTTCAGCCATACCGGCATCTACAATATCTTTATCTCCCTCTGTATCCAAAACAGCCGAAACTAGACCTGTAACATCATCGTATTGAACCTTAACCCAGATATAAACAATAGGCGCATTCATAGAAAGAGTAGCCGAGCCGTTTCTCGTAATTTCAAGATCTATTGGGTCTTCACATAAGCTTTCATCACCACCGATATCCACACGAACATCAGAAGTATCTGGAACTCCCGCATCAGCGTAATCTACATCAATCATAAGCCATTCTTCAGACTGCTGATTACGTGATAAAGTATAATGTCCGACAGGCACTTGCAGAGATGACAAAACCGTCGGTTGTCCCCACGGTATCGTAACAGTTTTACCCTGTAAAATGTCAAACCATGTCCGACCATTATCACGACTAATATCTATAGTAGTAAAAACACCCCAATCAGAAGTTATAACAGCATTTCCGACATCAGAAAGCGGTTCAGGACATGCCGAGGTAGGCCCGCTGTAACCACTGACCATAGCCTCTACCCATCCCACTGCCGTTGCCGCATAGGAAGAATAAACAAAGAATACCGAAAATAACACAGAAATTAAAGTTACTCGTATATGCGTCATAGCCCCTCCTTTAAAATTATTTATTACTAAACACCAACAATCCCGTTCCAACAACAAAAATAGAGTCATCCTCAATATATTTTATTTTCCATTTATTATCATATCTGACAAGATGGATTTCATTATTCTTTCCTGTCTGGCTATCGCTGAAAGCAAAACGTTTATCCCAATCTACACGTACAATCGCAAGCTCATCTTGCACCGTATAACTCTGAACACGTATATCAAGATTAAGATTGTTATTATCTTCAAAAGTTTCTTTAAGATTATCTACAAAAGTATCATAATTATTATATTCCGCTTCATCAAAAAAATCAAAAAAAGGTTTTTCCTGTTTACTCATATAAAACATACTTATTTCACGAAAGAACTCTTCAAAGACATCCCGTATATTTACATCAAAATACTTTATAACTGCCATTTTCGAGTCGTTAATATTTCCGGACATATCAAATTGGGCTAACAAGACAGGATACTCGTTCATATCCTCCGGCACAAACGAATACTCACCGTACAGCATGCTCTGCCAAGTCTTTCCCATATCAAGAGAGATCCTAAAATTTCCCGTATCCTCTGTCTTGAGTATAATTTTCCCTTTAACCAGATCTACGGACGCAACTTCGACATAATCTGACTTATCCATCGCAAATCCGCAAACCGATAAAGATATCTCAGCATACGTTGTAGAACAAATCCCGCATAAAAAAATTAGTACAGATATAAATAATATCTTCTTCATACCCCCTCCTTTAAATAAAAACAAACTGTCTTTTCATAAAATATAATTAAAAATTAAACGAATACATACATGTAAGAATATCTTCTATAAAACTCACCGAATCATCTTCTTTGTCATAATCATTATGCCTATAAACAATTTTGACTGACTTGTCAGGATTATTAAATAAATTCATACGTAAATTAACATCAATAAAATCTCTGTGTTGATCGTTTCCGTCAGATTCATAATCAATATTTGCCCGAGCAAATGACCATGTCAATGACATATTTGACCCCCAATACATACTAGACCCCAAGCGAAAAGTCTGATAATCATCAGTCGCTTTAACTGACCGTGTTTTATCACGTTCATACTCATAACTTAAATACGGTATAAGCCTAAACTTTCCCCACTGATAATTTGAACGTAAAAATGCATCATAGATAACCTTCTGCCTGGAATTATTAAGCGCGACATCATCGACTGTGTTCTCAAATGATATTCCCGCACCATACCGATAAATACTCGTTGTATTTTCTAAACCAAATCCATAAGTATGCTTTGTAGAATCAATAGTCGATGCATCATCATCGGAGCATTTCTTCCATATCTCATAATCTGCATCTAACTTCATGTCAGGCAGCACATCGGGTATCGGCTTAATAAATGTATTAATGTCATAAATGTTGTTTACCGTACCTGTCGACAGTGTGTTACTTAAATTATTATGGTAGGTCCGCCAGCCAGCATCCACACCAAAATTTTTTGAATAGTCATAATAAATACGATGTTGGCGTTCTTCTCTGTCAGCAGAGGCGACACCGCTCAACGAAGTAAAATTCGTTCCGACACGTTCATAATTATTCTGTAATCTGACTTTGCCAAATACGGCCTCCGTATCAATATTAACCGCCGAATCATCTGACCATTTAATATCGTTGCTGGTCTCATCCTTTTGCGTCAGACTCCGAGCAATCTCTCCCTTAACAGTAAAAAAAGACATCGGCTTTACTTTCCAATCAACACTGAAAACAGCATTATCCTGAG
>JAQVMQ010000022.1 GCA_028703535.1 Candidatus Omnitrophota bacterium
CCCGGAAATTTTACCGGCAGCTACATAATTTAAACTTTCAGATAAAAATTTACGCTGCTGCTTGAGGTCAACATATAAATATAAAAATTTTAGGCCGAAGCTATATATCTCAGCGTGTACACCGTGTGTACGTCCCATGCAATAAGTGTCTTTATACCTATCTGCTTTCTTCTTGACTTCTTTTATTAGGGCATCAAGATCTTTCAAAATAATCGCGGTAGCATCTTTAATTTGCGATGCAAGCGTTGTATCAAGCAAATCGGATGATGTCATACCTATATGTAAATGCGCGGCAGCTTTGCCGATCTGAGGTGATATATGCTTTAAAAACGCGATAATATCATGATGCGTTTCTTTTTCGATTTCCTGTATAGCTTTAACATCTATTTTAGCTTTTAATATCTTTGCGGCCGTTGCTTTAGGTATCTCACCTTTTTTTTCGAGTGCTTCACAGAACAAAGCCTCGATTTTGAGAAACCGTTTGAATTTCTCCTCATCAGTCCAAATACTGCCGATGTCTGGGGGTGTATATCTTTCTATCATACTATATTTTGTATTGGTATTTTTTAAAATGTAATATTACCAGAACATAGCCTATGCGTCAATATATAATGAGGCATTATATCACAATACAAAGCGAAAGACTTACTTTGGATACTGAGAAGCAATAAAATTAAATAAAATGCCGCCCGAAAAAACAGTTACGGGCTCAAATCATTAGACGGCATAGCACTGGCGCTTCTTTTAGTCATTGAGCTATAATTTTCTAACTCAAAACTATATTCACTGCTAGGTAATGTAAGCGAAAAATATAAATCACGCCATTGTCCATCAGAATTATTATTGGTCGCAATAACATATCCATTAGTTATTTTTCTTACATTCCATTGGCTGGCATTACTTGTTGTCGTAATAGTCTTACCTATATCCGATACCATTTTAAGACTTAAGATATTGTTTGCCGGATTCTGGCTAAACCCTAATACAGAGATTACGTCCGTCAGGGAATATCTGGGAGAGCCGTTTCTATTACAACCAAGCAAGACATATGAACTATCAGGTTTTTTTGCATAAACACAATCTTTATTTTTGACCCATACATTCGCATAACCCGGACAACTGCCACTGGTTGAACATAAATCATTAAATATCAAATATACAGGCTCGGCTACATATTTTTTTATTGCCTTTTCCCCTTCATCAGTCATGATCCTCATATTAGTAGCTAACGGATCATTGATTGCAACCAGTTCTATACCGTAAGTAGTATTATCTTTACGTATCATCAAAGGTGAGCTTGAGCTCGCCGCCGGCTTAACGGCTACCGGTATATCATGCCCGTCATCACGAAAGCGAATACCTATGTCCTGATCTGCCGCGAAAGCAAAATCAAATACAAATAACCCGATAACAATAATGGCAAATAATTTCTTAAAACTTTTTATTAATTTATAATCCATATTTCTCCCTCTTTAACACCGGACGGAGTGCCGTTACGCTTATTGATAATAAACCGTTCGACTGTCGTTGTACCGTTTTCCTGAATAATATCGCCTTGAACATCCAAGTCAGCCGCGGGCGTATCCGTGCCGATACCAACATCTCCGTTGTCTTTGATTATTACATCTCCGCTGTCTTTAACGACAAAATTCACGTTATTTGAACTATCGCGTATTATTAACGCCGAAGTACCGGCAGTACTGCCGGCGCCTTTAATATCCAACCTGGCATCAGGGCTGTCAGTCCCTATGCCGGTATCTCCATCAGCTTCAACAACTAACGTGTCGTTTTGAGCATATACATAATTATCAAAAGACATCATAAAAATACTACCTAAAAATATTGCTAAGATTAAACAAATCGTCCTCATACTACATCCTCTTTTGATTAATAAATTTCTGTATATAGTATAACATAAAAAATATAGGGAAAAACAACTAAAATTTCAATAACAATTATAATAAACAACATGCAACGCCGTTTGCCAAAATGTTCAATATAACCATTTTTTTAAACTCTATAGGGATATTTTACAAAATAACAAATTCAACACTTATTTTGAAAAAACATACCGAAAGCGGCTTTAGCCTGCATCTTTAACTGCTTTAAAGATTTTATTCTTTTTATCTGTTTGAAAATAAAATCAGAGCTTAAATAAAACTGTTTATATGCCTTTTTAACAATATCGAAAAGTTCGGTTTCAGTAAAATTTTGTGTCCAGACAGGCGCTTTAAAATCACGAACAGGCTCTTTGGCATATTGAAGCCAAATATCTTCCTTGATGACTCCCGTCCTCAAACCCAGCTCATATAACGGAGTATTCGGGTATGGGCTGCACACACTATACTGCACATAGTCAGGTTTGATCTCTTTAACCAACCGGAAAGTTTTCTTTATATCATCATATGTCTCATTCAGATTGCCCACCATGAAATCTGCCAACGATATTATCTTAAGCTTCCTGCAAATGTTAAATACCTCTTTTACCCGTTCCAAATCTATCTCTTTACGTATACTTTTCAAAACACGCGATGAGCCCGATTCAACGCCAAAGCTCAAACGATGACAGCCTGCCTGCTTCATTAAAGTCATCATTTCATAATCAACACAATCAACCCGCGTGCGGGCCTCCCATGTTATATCCCATCCTTTCTCTATAATACCTTTACATATATCCACAACCCGTTTCTTATTTAAGGTAAACGTATCGTCATGTATGAATATCTCTTTAATACCAAGATTAACTATCTCAGATATCTCAGACAGAACATATTCAGCAGAATGATATCTATATTTTCTGCCCATACGGTTACAAAAAACGCAATTAAACGGACAGCCCCTGCTTGTCATCATAACAGTTATGGGGTTGCGCTTTGCCAAAATAGAACTATATCTTTTATAATCTGACGCATAGCGTGCAGGAAAAGTCAAATCATCAAGCGAAGAAAGCAGCCCTTCCGATTCCATGTGATTGATCTTTCCGCCTATATTTTGCGTTATACCGGGTATAGAAACAATCCCATTATTGTTAAATAAATTATTTAACAGATCTACTATGACTTTTTCACCTTCTCCTTCTATCGCAAAATCTACGCCGTCAAGCATTACTGTCTCTTTCGGATAAATGGTCGCATGCGGCCCGCCGATAAGGACCTTAGTGAGAGGTGATATTTTTTTTATTTCCTTTGCTAAAGCCCACGCGTCAAATATAGTAAAAGTCGTTGCGGTCAAGCCCACAATATGAGGATTTTCTTTTAAGATATGTCGCGCGGTCTCCTGATGTGTCCAGCCTTCAAGATCCGCATCAAAGAAAAACGGCTCATGCCCTGAACGTTTTATCGCTGAATATAAATAAAGCAAACCCAACGGCGGAAAATGGCCTCTGTTCGTCTCTAGAAAATCCGGTACTGTAGATAAAAGAATATTGCCTAAATACGGGTTGACTAATGCTATCTTTACTTTTTTCAAAATGACAATGTTCTTTCTTTTTCAAAGTGCCGGTCAATTTTATATTTATCGTCCGGCAAATAGTTCTCTAATGAATTTATCTGGAAAAACTTCGAAGATGCGGTGTGGCGCATAGATAATCCGTTAGTCAGCCCGGCAAATAATCCGCTATGCCCCACATTTATTATATCCTTAACAAAGATATTCGCGTCAGTGAACCTTATCTGGCGCATAAGAGTTGCATCAATTCTATTTTTTTTGTTCCCGTAGATAAGCATCTTTTTGGCAATATGAATAACCGCCCTGCCGAAAATAAAGGATAATACTTTTAAAAGCGTTTGCTTAAGCGGTGTTTGTGTAATAAATTTTCGCAAGCAATAAAAAGCATTCACGGTTACTTCATCGCCCTCAATTGTAAATATGTTATTATGCGGCCATTCAGCAGTATATATCCGATTCTTCTTATACAACCTATATCCTGTATCTGTATACATCCTAAAATTATTTTTATTCATAACTTTAAATACGCCTGCTTTCATAAAAGAACATAAAAAATAAAAGTTATCCGTACTTTTGACATAAAGCATACTATCATTAAAATATTTATCGAACCGCGTATCACACGGCAGCTTAGCACAATTAGCTTTACTGTCGTATATTTTGATCGCTTTGAGGAAAGAAGAAGCCGTATAATGAAGGACATAACGTTCATCTATCGAAGCATTCAAAAAATCCTTTTCATTAACATAACGCATCAAACGCTCAATAATTGCCGGAGCAGAATCGTTTACCTTCTTTGCGTATTCGAAACCGTACGGTAAAAAATACTCTGTATTCCTTGTGCAATACTCACCCCCAAAAGAGCCGTCAGGATGAACAAAATATTTTATAAAGTTTATAACTTTATCAATAACCGAAAGTATCTTCTCATCCTTACAACATTCATAATACCGCGCAAGAAAATCCAACGATACGGTTAGATATCCGACATCCGCACCGCCGTATTCGCCAAAAAAACCGTCCGGCGATTGTTTTTTCAAAACATCATCCATCTTACACCGTGCAGTATTTTTCATATTTCCATCATTTAAGATCCTGCCGGAATACATTACTGCCGCAGCTGAGGCTATCTCCTGATTTAACGCTTCTGCCTCAACATTAGTCAAAAGAAAGTTTACGGCTTTTTTTATTGAACCAGTTAAAAACTTAACATCAATTTTTAAAACATCACACGCTTCACAAACCGCATAAAGGCTAAACGCCGTTGCAGGGATACTTCTTTCACAGGCCCAGTACTCCTGAAAATAACCGCCGCGCTTTTGTATCTTAGCCCAGTAACGAATACCCGCGATAGCATACTGTTTAATAATATCTTTCTTATAATAACAATTACCTTTAAAATCTACAGAATAGGCCAACGCTAAAGATAAAACGCTCTGCTGTAATATAGCCGATGAAAAATCTCTGATTTTGTAATGCCAGAAATTTCTATCAAATGAGCCATAAGTCGGTGAATCAGGATCTCTGTCAAGATTAGTCAATATCTCACCTAACATATGTAGCACATATTTATTATACGGAGTATTCATAAGATTAATTCTTGAATTTCTTAACAAACTGTTTATCAATATGCCGGTTTATCAATCTTTTAAAGCTTACCGGCAAAAAATAGTAAACCTTTCTTAAGCACGATCTTAAATGCCGTTTTATGCCTATGTTACCGTGGGCTTGTCTCTCTCCATTAATCCAAACATCTGCAATGTCATATTTACGCGGCACAGGATCAGGGTCACCATCAGGGTAACCCACTAACAAATAGGCTATCGGATCATAATTGTCCGGTAAAGAAAAAATCTTTCGCAAACTATTTTTTGCAGGCAAATGACATACCCAGCAAGTACCCAGCCCTAAAGAATATGCATATAAACACACATTTTCTATAGATGCCGCCGCACTCTGTATCCAATCCTTATACTCAATATTATCAGAAGATACGTCATAAAAGAACATTAACCCTTGCGGTGAACTGTTTATTATCTCAGCCCCGCCATTATCTATTATTGCCTGTTTAATTTTCTGATCTTTTACTAAAACGACTCTCGTTTTCTGGGTATTACAATTTGACGGTGCCCATCTGGCAACATCCACAAGTTCGTTTAATATATCTTCAGACACAATACGCGAAGTATATTTTCGAACACTCCGTCTTCCGTAAATAGCATTTTTAATATCCATAAAAAAATCAATGCTCTAATATTTTGTATCCGGTATTTTTATTCGGCTGCCAGCTAAAAAGAATGTCCGATATAAATATTTTCAACGATTCAGGTTTTATGCCGCTGCGTATCTCGGCAAGCCGCATACGGTTACGCATATCATATATTACAAACCGCTGGCTGGACAGTACCGAGCTTATAAGACCGATAGATAAAAAAATCAATGCCGCCAATGAACTAAAAAGAAATAATATGCCCGTACCTATCTTAAATTTCAGAAGAACCGGCGGTAAAAAAAATAAAAAATAAATTATTCTAGCGGCGCTAATAAAACTTATCAAAAAACACATTATACTTAGCGCCATAAAAAAAGTCATAGGCGCATAATGTAAATATGAAATAAATATCACCTTAAGCTGTTTGAAAACAAAATCCAGGTTAGATCTTGCAAGCCTGGATTTGCGGGTTTGAGGATTAACCCCTATCTGTAACGTCCTGACAAGTAGGTCATTACGGCCGGCCTGTATCAATGTTTCAAGCGTATAGCTGAATTTATTCATAGAAAACAGCCGTATTGCCACATCACGTGTAATAACTCTGAAACCGCTTGTTACATCCGGCACATTAAGTCCCGAAATGGCACTCACGAACTTACTCCCGATTATTTGCAAACATTTTTTAAAAAAAGAAAACTCTTTATGATTCTTTATATCACGACAGCCAATAACTATGTCTGCCTTTTCTGATATCAACGTTTTAACCATCTCAGGTATATCCTGCGCTCTGTATTGATTATCACCGTCTAAATTAACAATAAGATCCGCGCCAAAAAATAAACACGCATCCAAACCGTTGATATACGATTTAGATAATCCCAAATTCTTGTTATGTTTGATTATATAATCCACACCGAGCCTGCAGGCTGTCTCAAAAGTCTTATCCGTACTGCCATCGTCAATTATCAAAGTATGGATTTGTTCTATACCTTCAATCGTACGCGGCAGGTCTTTTATTACATACGGTAAAGTCTTTTCTTCATTATAACAAGGTATCTGTATAAAAAGTTTCATGGCTCCTCTTTTATTGGAAACTACCAATAAATTCTATCACAAAAAACAGAATTACCGGCATTAAAATGACCTCCAAGCTAATCTTTAAAAATATCAGATAGCCTATACATATTAAAACTAACATCTTCATTCGTATAAGGATGTCTGTATTTATAAGCCTTATAAGGATGCGGCCATGTCTTAACAGGCTTAACACCCTCAAACATCGGATCTTTTAACCCGACCGTCACATACGCGCCTAACCCCTCAGGTATGATGTAATCAAACAACCCAGCGTTATATGCCTTACGTAAATATGGCCAGGCTATAAGTCTTTTGCCCCTGTGAACATATGTAGGCACGCGCGAAACATAATATGCATCGTCATCTTCATATAAATGCAGCATCGTAATTAATCTATCTTTTCTAATATTATTTTCTTTCAAAAAAGAATTTATCACATCTTTCCTGAACGTTTCCCTTACAATACAGATATCTTCAAACACAAATATCCCAAACAATATAATCGCACATAAATATACGGCTCTGCGCCTGTATACGTTGCCGGTTAAGCCGTTATATGACACGACATAGCCGATAAATAACGCAAACGGCAGACTAAGCCATATTATATGCCTATACTGCACAACCACTATTTCCAAAAAACCTAACGAAAAGTAAAAAAATAACCAGCCCAAAACCGTAAATAAAACAAATCTAATATATTTATCTTTGTTCCTTATACCCAATACTATCCCGGAAAAAATAAAAAATATAGTCAGTATACTCTTTACGATTTCATATCTTGAACGCAAGCATCTCCTAACCAGATCTTTTATTAAAAATACTGCATCGGTCATCTTTGCATCATGCACCGTCATCCCCCCCACCGAAAACAATCCGCCCCACAAATCAAAATTCTTATCAATAAGATGACAGGCCAGGGCCACGAACAAAACAGCAGCTATTATGCCGGTTAATAAAATAAGAAAATATTTGATTAACGACTCGTACGTTGTTTTTTCTTGTATAAATAGAAAAGCAAAATAGCCGACAGCAGGCAACACCACAAAATATGACACAGGATGAACAAAAAAAAGCATACCGGCTAAAAGTCCCAAAACAAAAGCTGTTGTCAATCTTTTCTTATTGTGAAATTTATATAAATATAAAAAAAATAAAATCAGAAAAAATTCCATAAAAACTACCGGGTATAACGACCGTATATAATTTACATTGAACGGGAAAACCGCAAAAAATAAAAAAGAAAAGAACGCAATATTCTTGTTAAAAACATCTTTCACAACATAATAAAACAAAACAACGTTCATCAACCCGAAAAACGCGAAAAGATAAAATGCAGAATGCTCAGATTTAAATATACTAATAACAGGGTAGTTGATTATCGCAAGGAACTGGCCTGTGCCCAAAAGAGTAAATGCCCGCGCTTCGTCAGGCTGAAGATATACAGCTCCATATAAATTTGAAAAATATAATACACCTACAAAGAAAAAACAAAACCAGACTAACTGTGAATATCCAGCATGAATTATTTTTTTAAAAAAATTTTTTAGCATATCGCACCTATCTTTAAAGACATTAACAATATATCTTTAATCGCCCAGTAACGCGAATACATCTCTCAATCTATACATATTTATCCTGACATTTTTGTCAGTATGCGGATGGCGGTGTTTAAAAATAACATAAGGATGATCCCATGACATTATAGGTGTAAGCTTCTTTAATATCGGATCATCTATAGCTATTTCAACATATGCGCCAAGCCCTTCAGGAATTATATAATCGATAAGGCCGATTTTATAGGCTTTATAAAGATGCGGCCAAGCTATTATCAGCTTACCGTTATATCTATACGTAGGTATACTTTGCGTTCCCAGAGTATCGCCCTTTTCATATAAATGCAAAGAAGTAACAACCCTCTCTTTCAGTATATTATTTCTCTTTAAAAACGAGATTATCTTATTACACTTAAAATTCTCCTGCGAGACCTGAAAGCCTTCATATATAAAAAGGGATAACAATAATCCAACAGAAAGCGGCCCAATAGCTTTCAAAAGAAACCGTCTGCTAAATAACAACTCTTTTACGGCATAGCCCATATATAAAGATAAAAACATACTAAGCCACACGAAATGCCTGTATCTTACCGGAACAAAATTAAAATAACCCACCAAAAAATATATAACAGCCCAAAGCCCACAAACAAATAAACTGAACATAACAGGCTTATCAAACTTCCTCACAGCGGAAATCACCCCTAGCAAAGTTAAAAATAAGACTAAGACAGTTTTAATGATTGCAACGGGCCCTGCAAGGCATTTATCAATAAAATTTCTAAAAAAATTAACAATATCACCGTTTTTGCTTCCGGCAAAAGTCATATCCGTCCCCATCCGCAGGCTTTGCATCAAACTGAAATCTTTATCAATAAGATAACAGCCTGCCACGACAAAACAAACAGCCAGAATAATCCCCGAAAAACAAAAGATAAAATATTTGGCCGCTTTAAAAGGCTTTTCTTTCTGTTTTATAAGCAACACCGTTAAACATACAAGACACGGCAGAACTAAAAAATACGACACAGGATGAACAAAAAAAAGTAAACCTGTCAATAGTCCAAGGAGAAAAACAAATAGATCTTTTTTAGTATTTAAAAATTCATACAAAAGTAATATGAATAGAATAAAAAAGAAATGTATAAAGACATAAGGATAAAGCGACCGCACATAATTTATTCTGAATGGAAAAAACGCAAAAAATAAAACTGCGAAAAAACCCGTAGATCTACCGAATATCCTGACGCACACAAGATAAAATAAAGCCGTATTTATCAATCCAAAAAAAACAAAAAGATAAAAAGCGGAAGATTCTGTCTGAAAAAAATAAAATACAGGATAATTTATAATAGTAAGAAGCTGACCGGTACTCAACAATGTAAACGCACGCGCTTCGTCAGGCTGAAGATATAGCGCACCGTTTAAATTATAAAAATATAAAAACGCAGCAATAATAAAAAACGAAAATAATACTAAAAAATAACCGTATCTTTTTAATATGTAAAACATACGCTTAAGAATCATCACAAATCAATATTCATACCGTCATACGCACATTTCACCTTAACCCCGGTTGATGACGTATATTCTTTATCCCGTAAATTAAATTCCTGATTAATGAAATTCATCCCGAAATGGGTAAATATAGCTCTTTTAGGCTTTATTTCTTTTACCAATTCCAAGGCTTCATCTATAGACAAATGGTCATATTCTTTCCGTTTTTTGGTAAATACAACATTTAATACTAATATATCCGTACCTCTATAAAATCCCGCAAGTTCGCGAAAATACTTAGTATCCCCAACAAATGATACTATCTTTCCGCCAAAATCCATTTTCAACCCGTAAGTCTCGGCGCCATGAAGATTACGCGTGACCACATCAAATTTGATATCACCTACCGAAAACTTGCCTTTTTTTAAAATAACTATTTCTTTAGGATATTGGCATAGATATTTATATATAACACCGTCTGCTCCAAACGCATCGCGAGGCGCGATCAAGGCACCCTTTTTAGCATGCCCACCGCGTGTCATAGCCTCTACCATCACGTTAACATCTCCGCTATGGTCAAGATGTTTATGCGTCAAAATTACCGCGTTCAATTCTTCAGGATTAAGTCTCTCGCGGTTTTTTAATATATTAACCAGCGAACCAGGGCCCGGGTCTATCAGGATATTCGTATCCTTATATTTTATCCATATGCCTGCCGACGAACGTAATTGCGTAATCATGACAAACCGCGCTCCGGCTGTCCCCAAAAATTTTATAAAATCTTTATCGTTTTTCATATCCTATTCATTCCTCATCTGTCTTATCCCAAATGTCCATTAACTCTTTTGTTATCTGTGCCTGTTCAGTATAACTTATATTTTTGATATTATCATCAGACGGCCTGTTTTTTGCGCTTCGCGCTTTCAGAAATTCTGCCGTGCCCATAATATTCACGCCACTGGCTTTTGAAAAATCACGCACTGCTCTGTCATCAGTAACTACGACAGATGTCTTCTTATTCTTGGTAACTGTAACAATATCTCGTATAACATCATCCGCTTGGCGATTACATGAAAATTTCACAGTAATATTCCCGTTTTTAAACGGCACACCGGTATAACCATCAAATACAATTATAGCTTCATTATTATTGCTGCCTATCAATTTATTACGCCGTATATGCTCAACAAAAAGCTTAACAGGTCCGTTAGAATCTCTTATCGCCGGTATCTTATGTATCACATTGTAAGCATCTATGATATAACGTAACATAAAATAGTCCTCCAAGAATACCTATAAATATAAGCGCAAAACCGTTAAGAAGCGACATACCCATGCTTATGTCCGGCGGTATATTTATAAAAGTAAAAAAATAAACCACCGCGCTCTCTCTTATGCCCAACCCCGCGATAGCTATAGGTATAAGAGCTATTGCCATACATATCGGAACAATTATTGCTATACTTACAAAGCTTGCCTGCACACCGAACCCTTTTGCAAAAAGATAAAACGCGCACGGCGCCAAAAGCTGTATCGGCAAAGAAAAACATAAAAGGCTTTTGGCAAAAACCAACGGATTGACACGAAAAAAATATAGAGTCTCATGCATGCCCAATAATTTTTTATATATCTGGCTTTTTTTGCTAATAAAAAAAGTCGAAATTTTAAAAACATGCTTACTGAATAAAAATACCGTTCCGCCAAATATAAGAATACACAATGCCAAAACAGAATAAAAAACTCTGTTATCTAAAAGGATCTCCCTGCCAAAAATAGAAAAAATAAAAGCAACCAACCCTAAAGCAAACGCGCCGTTGACTCTATCAACAAGAACAGATGAAATTATTTTTTTTGTCTCGCCATGACGTGAAGTCAACCCGGCACCTCTAAAAATATCACCGGCTACTATAGAAGGAAAAAATAAATTGAAAAAAAGAGCTGAAAAATAACGTATAAAAACTTCTTTAAACTTAACGTTTATTGATAATTTTTTTAATATATAATACCATCTTAGCTGCCCTAAAAATATCGAGATATAAAACAACATAACACCGGATATTATGTATGGTATTTGCGCGGATAAATAGATATTTTTTAAATCAGGATACGGAACTTTATTAAACAGATAATATAAAAGTCCTAAACTAACAGCTAATCTTAAGACAAAAGACAAATGTTTCTTCATAAACCCCTTTTTATCCATATTAGTATATATTATTGTCTTATAAGTTACAAGCCCCTACACTGGCTAATAAAGCTAACATTTAATTTTAAGATATATATTCTCCATATAATTTTTAAACAAATTATATAAAGCCATCTCATCAACATTCATGTTAGCAAATGGAATCAACCATCCGCTAGTTATGGATATAAGATAATAATTACGCGATTAATTAGAATTATTTTGTAGAAGTAGTTTCTAGCCCGCCCTTTTAGCCTCAATTCAACCTAGTGTAGGACCCGGTCCTATACTAGGTTATGACTAGCTACTCGTTAAGTAGAGCGCAGTTCCACCACAGGCTATTTCTTCGCACTGACTCCCATTCATCATTCTGTCCAAACTGTCACAGCAACTCAATACTGCCTGTTCAGGGTTAAGTGCTACCCGTGTTAATAGCGGATTAATCCATTCTCCTTTCTTAGTGGATTTTTCTTTCGATCTCTTATTATTAGACATTTCTTCTCCATTTATAAAATCACTTAATTAACGGCCACTATGGACATTCACTACGAGATTATTTATTCCTCCGCATCTACCCACAAAGCAAGCAATCACAATCGCTACCTCTTACTACATTCTCATATTTTACCCCTTGCCTCGATAGTGTCAATATCTCTTCAGCTATCAGAAAAATTGACAACTAGATGCTAACAGCTAATAGCTGCCCGCGCCATTAATAACATATTTTTACAGAAATATTATTTTGCTTATAATGGACCGCCGCACAACTCATCCATACTCTCTCGCTTTATCTTCCCCACACTTTATTAAATCTTATTTAGGCAGGCCCACCTTTAGTGGAAAAATCAAATTTGATTATTTCGTTTTGGCTGTTAGCTAAGGACCATAGACTGGCGACTAATTAAGCACTAATATATTGGCCTTTAATCTTCTTATAAGCCGAAAGTGCGGCTTGGGCGCCTTCAGCCGCGGCCGTTATAAGTTGTTTTAGAGGACGAACACGGCAATCACCGCATGCAAAGATTGAATTGTTAGAAGTTACCATATTATTATCTGTAATAATAAAACCACGTTCATCAGTTTTGATCATGCTATCAATAAACGAAGTGTTCGGTTGAATACCTATAGCAACAAACAAACCGTTAACCGGTATATCTTTATTATCTTTTGTCTTAACATTCTCAACCGACAGGCCTGTCACAGTCTCACTACCTACAACCTCTTTTATTATAGTATCGAAGATAGGTTCTATCTTACTGTTAGAAAGCAGCTGGCTAGTGAGATAATCCATTGCCCTGAACTTATCACGTCTGTGTATTATATAAACTTTATTCGCCATTTGAGAAAGATATATCGCTTCTTCAACAGCAGTGTTACCGCCACCCACAACCGCAACGGCCTTTCCTTTAAAGAAAAAACCATCACAGACAGCGCAATACGATACACCTTTGCCGGCAAATTCAAGCTCGCCTTTGACACCCGCCCTGCTGGGCGAAGCACCGGTAGCTATTATAACTGTTTTGGAATTATACTCTGATTTGTCTGTTTTAAGAATTATGGATTTGCCATCATCCAGGAAAGATATTATTTTTTCTTTTGCCGGAACAATATCCAAAGCCGACAGGTTCTTATTAAGCTGTTGGGCAAACATCGCGCCTTTTATACCTGTATCAACGCCCGCATAATTATCAACACACTCCATAAGCCAAAGCTGTCCGCCAATAAGCCCCGGCTCAAACAAAAGAGAATCAAGACCCGCGCGCTTAGCATAAATTGCCGCGCTTACGCCCGCTATTCCACCGCCAATAACTGCGACATCAAGCGAACGCACAGCTATGTTCTCCCCTGATACAAATCACATAAAAGAGATTTAGTCTGAGCTTCGATCTTTTTAAGTATTTTTCTTTTTTTCAAACGATTTAAAAAAGACAATCTATCAACAAAAGTCAAACCGTTAGTATGATCTATTTCATGCTGGAATATTATTGCCAACAATCCCTCAGCTTCATAACTGACTTTATCACCGTTTTCGTTTAATGCCCTGACCCATACTCTCTCAAAGCGCGGAACTTCAACTTCCAGTCCGGGGAAACTTAAACACCCTTCGGGCGACATTATTTTTTTCTCTTTTTTTATTATTTCAGGATTGATCAATTTAAAAAAACGTTCGTCATGATAAAGTACCACTAGCCGTAAATCCAAGCCTGCTTGATTACCGGCAAGCCCTATGCCATTTTTGGCAACCATAAGCTCAACCATAGCATCAAGTAATTGACGTATATTAGCGTCTACTTCATCAACTTTCTTAAGTTTCTTGCGTAAGATCTTCTCAGGCCAGGTATGAATTCTTAATTCTGTTTTGTTCATCAAGTTCCACTATGTTTGCTTCATATTTCGATATCTCATCTTCAGAAAATATCCCATACGAAAGTATGATTATTTTATCACCTGTAACCGCAAGTCTGGCCGACGGCCCGTTAAGGCATATCTTACCGCTTGACGGTTCCCCTTTAATTACATAAGTTTCAAACCGTTTGCCGTTATTCATATTAAGAATTTCCACTTTTTCACCGGGAAGCAAGTCAGCTTCTTTCATCAAAACTTCATCAATAGTAATACTGCCTTTATAATGCAAATTCATATCGGTAATAACAGCATAAGATATTTTTGACTTTAACATTGAGCGCATCATTATTTTTCTCCTTCAACAATTTCGGAAGTAAGTTTAGCTATCATAAGCTCTTCATCCGTCGGTATAACCATAACTTTAGTTTTGTCTGAAACAACCGCCATAACAGACTTTTTTATATCGTTAACTATTTTAATATCATTTTCGCCTATACCACCGGAAAAACACACTGCATCAACTCCGCCCAACGCCATCATATATGCACCGATATATTTTTTTATGCGATAAGTAAACATATCTATAGCGAGTCTCGCCCGCTCATCACCTTCGGCTTTTGCTGCCTGTATTTCGCGCATATCATTACTTATGCCCGAAATCCCCAAAAGACCGCTTTTCCTATTCATAACTTCATCCATTTTTTCCGGCGAAAGCTTTTCTCTTTCCATTACATAAAAAAGCACAGCAGGATCTATATCTCCGGCACGAGTCCCCATTATCAGACCCTCTAAAGGAGTAAAACCCATAGAAGTATCAATAGATTTACCCTTATCTATAGCAGTTATACTACAACCATTACCCAAATGGCAAGTAATAAGTTTTAATTTATTTAACGGCAAATCCATTATACGCGCAGCTTCATCAGCAAGATAAGAATGTGACGTGCCGTGAAACCCATAGCGCCTGACACCGTGTTTTTTGTAATATTTCATAGGTAACGCGTACATATAAGCATAATCCGGTATGGTCTGATGAAATGCCGTATCAAAAACCGCGACTTGACGTATATTATGTAATATTTTTTTGCATGCCATTATGCCGGCAAGATTAGCCGGATTATGTAACGGCGCGAATTTAGCACATTTTTTTATTTCCGCTATGACTTTCTCATCTATTATATGCGGTTTATGAAAAACTTCGCCTCCATGTACTACACGATGCCCTACGGCATTGATCTCATCTACCGAGTCTAGTGCTTTTTCTTTTATAAGTTTTTCGAGAACTAACTTCACACCTTCAGTATGCGTCTGTACACTAGAATTTTTTTCCCCGATCTTTTCTATACTGCCTTTAGATAATAGCTCACATTTAGGACATTCAAAAAGTTTATATTTGAGTGATGACGAACCGCAATTAACAACAAGTATCTTCATGCGATTACTCACTTGCTCCTGTCTTCTGGGCACGTACAACAGTCACTGCAGTACAATCAATAATATCCTGGGCGTTACATCCCCGCGAAAGATCGCTGCACGGTTGAACAGTCCCTAATATCAACGGCCCCAGAGCACGCGCACAAGCCAACCGTTCTGTAAGCTTATAAGCAATATTACCTGCCTCAAGGTTAGGAAAGATCAATACATTAGCCGCACCCGCGACTTTACTGTCTTTAAGTTTCTTTTTAGCCACTTCGGGAACAAGCGCGGCATCAACCTGTAATTCACCGTCTATATCAAAACCCAACTCATTGTTTTGAGCTAAAGCAACCGCTTCCTGAGTTTTTTCCACACATCTTGTAACGGCGCTGCCTTTAGTTGAAAAACTCAACAAAGCTACACGCGGCTTAACATCAAGCAAATCACGCGTGAATTTTGCGGCAGCAATAGCAATACGTGAAAGCTGGGACGGCGACGGCTGCGGGATAACCCCACAATCAGCATAAACTAAAAAACCGTCAGGCGCATATTTAGAATCAAGACTCATAAGGAAACAACTAGTTATAAGCCCTATATCTTTATCTATATCCAGACAATTTATAGATGCTTTCAAAACATTCGCCGTAGTCTCAACTGCTCCGCCGACAAAGCCATCAGCCTGTCCCGTACGTATAAGCATAGCGCCATAATAAAGCGGCTCACTCATAATTTCACGGGCTTGTTCGATGGTATAATTTTTATGCTTTTTCAATTCCTGATATATTTCCGCAAACTTATCACGTTTGGCAGGATCAATGTTATCACGGTCGATAACTATCGGATAAGCTATTTTATTGGTTTTGATATATTCAACAGCTTCTTTGACACGTATATCGCCCCCTTCAGGAAACACTATACGTTTCGGGTTTTTTTTTGCTTTTTCGTGTATTTTCTCTATAACATTACTCATAAATATAATTTATAAAAATTGTAGATGAAGATTTTATCATAAAAAACTATATAAACAAGATAGATATAACAAAAAATATATATGCCGTGTTTATATCACTAAATATTGTTCTTTATTTCTTTCAAAACTTCATCGTCAATAGTAAAACTTTCGCTAAGTGAAGGGAATTTCGCATCACATACGTCATCTATAAAAGAACCTACAGCTTCTTTTATTATTTTTGAAAGATCAGCATAGACTCTGGCAAATTTAGGACGTTTGCCCTGATATATTCCCAAAACATCATAACTGACTAATACCTGTCCGTCACAGTCTTTACCTGCGCCTATCCCTATCGTCGGAATACCTATTTTTTCTGTTATAAGTTTTGCTAAATCAGCAGGCACGCATTCAAGCACAACACCAAACGCGCCGGCCTTTTCAACTCTGCACGCCTGCTCTATCAGTTCTATACCCGAATCGACCGTCTTGCCCTGAACTTTAAATCCGCCCAAAAGTTTAGCCGTCTGAGGCGTAAGTCCTATATGACCCATCACGGGTATACCGGCTTTGGTTATTTTTTTAATAACATACTCGTAACCTTTACCCTCGACTTTAGGAAACCATTCAACTTTAACAGCGTCCGCACCAGCCGCTATTAATTTTTTCGCATTATCCACACACTTTGAAGGATCAACCTGATAAGCTTTATAAGGCATATCAACTATTATCATAGTGTTTTGTGCACCTTTTGATACCGCCAGAACATGATTAAGCATTTCCCGTAGAGATATTTTTCTTGTATCTTCAAGCCCTAAAACTACATTAGTAAGAGAATCTCCTACAACTAAAGCATCCAAACCGCATTTATCGAAAATACATGCAAACGAATAGTCATAACATGTAAGCAATGACAATTTCGTTTTATTCTTTTTCGCTATAAATTCTTTTACAGTTAATTTATCAGACATAAATATCCTTTTATAGACAAAACTTCATTCTAAAAAGTGTACAACTTTTCGATATTACCGTCAACTGTAATAAATTCGCATTTCAAATCCGAATAATGTTCATTTTTGAGCGCTTTTGCATCATAATAGCCAAGTACAAAAAAGCTCGTTGCCAAAGCATCCAACACCATCGGGTCATCCCCTATGACTGAGACCCCTACAGATCCATTATTTACAGGATAGCCTTTTCTTACATCTATTATATGTGAATACATACGGCCCTTATACTCAAAAAACTGTTCATAATCCCCTGACGTTGCTACACCCATATCAGAAAGCTCTATTTTTTTTATTATACCTGCAGCTCTGGCATCTTTAACCCCTACTCTCCACTCATTCCCGTTATTTGTACCCATACAATAAATATCCCCGCCGGCATCAATCACCGCGTTCTTTATCCCGTATTCCCCAAGCATATCTGCCGCGCAACGAACCATATAACCTTTTGCTATAGACGAAAGGTCAATATTCAAACCCCTCTTTTTTATCTTAACAGCCTGCCGTACCGTGTTTATCTCGACACTATCCATACCACAGGTCATTATCGCCGAATCTATATCAATCTGAGCGGGATATTTGTCATTAATAATCGCAGCTTTCCATAACTTAAAAATCGATCCGCAGGAAACATCAAACGCACCGTTTGTTTCATGATAAAGTTTTTTGGAAAAACTCAACACTTCGAAAAGTTCCCTGCTTACAGGCACCCATTCGTTAAAAGAATTATTAAGGTTTGATATCTCAGAGCTTTTATCATAAATATTGAAGATCTTATCAAGCCGCCTGAACTCCCGATAAACTATAGACGCAGCATCCGCGTCATCAGATATAACATTCAGATATGTACCGGAAACAACAAAGCTGTTTTTATACATGCCCGCAGAACAACCGGTAATAAGCAATACAACAGCTGCCAATAAGCCTGTTTTTAAGCTTAACATTTACTTAGCTCTATATACGGCTTTAACGTTATTTTTGACACCACCGCGGACAGTAAAGCTGCCTGTTATCTCCATAGAAAACGGCTTGAGGACTTTAACAAGGTCATCCATCATTTTATTAACGACATGTTCATTATAAATTTTAACGTTCCGAAAAGAATATAGATAATATTTCAATGATTTCATTTCAATAATCCTTTTACGCGGAACGTACTTAATAGTTATAAGGGCAAAATCCGGCAGACCGGAAAAAGGGCATACGCACGTAAACTCGTCAGTCGACATCTCAACTTCTATTCTACGTTTAGGATATTCATAATCTATCGTACATAAAATTGACGTGTCAATATCTACAGCTGTAACCAGTTTGCCGATAGATTTCTTGGCTTTCTTCTCAATATCAGATTCCAGTCTATCTTCATAAACCATAATTACTCCTTAATTAATGTCCACTATAATTCATACCTTGCAGAACCGTTCCGGCATTATATCAAAATCAATGTGATAAACAAGAAACTGTCGTAATACAAAAAGTATTTCTTCTTCGCAGGCGTAATTGATATTAAGCCGCCATACCGTATCAAGATCGGCTTTTTGTATATAGCGCAAACAAGCTATGGCCTGATGACTAATCCTTCGCACATCGCCATAGACATTAACACATTTATCACAAATTATACCGCCTTTTTTGACACTAAAAAAAGCGTTTTTCGATATTTCCTCTCCGCAGGATATACACCTGTTAAATTCAGGTTTAAATCCAGATTCTGTTAAAAATTTTATAATAAAAACATAATACGCCCTTTGCGAGTCTTTCCCCTTATCAAGATAATCCATACAGGCTTTATACAATCCAAATATTTCTTTATTAGGATCCCACCCGGGCATAACCTTATTTATCAAATGAGCCATGGCAGCCGCCGTATGTGCTTTTTCAAAATCTAACCGTAAGAACGAATAATCCTTAATAATATCGGCAAAAGACATAAGCCATATCTCGCTTTTTTTGGGATAAAACACAAACTCATTAAGCGTGTACAAATTAAGCGGCGTGGAAAACTCTTTTTTAATCCCATAAAAACCTTTAAATATACCGGTTATCTTACCATGAGCAAGTGTAAAAATCTGCGCGATAACGCTTGTTTCACGAAAATTATGACGAGTTAATACAAAACCATGGTCTTTAGTTACCATATAAAATTTAATTTTTAAAAATTCGGCCAACCAATTCATCTTGCTTGGCAGCCATTATCTTGTACTTTTTTTCTGTAAGATCATCATACCCTATAAGATGTAATATGCCGTGCACCACATATAATACAAATTCTTTTTTAAAAGTATTACCATATTTAGGCGCCTGTACCAACGCCTCTTCCACAGAGACAATTATCTCACCCAAATTATTTTTATTAAATTTATCGTCAAAACCAAAGGCTATAACATCCGTGACAGAACGTTTATTAAAAAATCTTCTGTTAATTTTTTTGATAAAAGTGTTATCACAAAGAATAACAGAGATTTCAGCCTTAGACCGGCCTAAAGCTTTTAAGACATATCCGATACATCTTTCTAACTCCGTAAGATTAACTCTCTTTATTTTTTGTTGATTTATTATTTCGATTTTCATCTTTAGGATAATTTATCCGCGTATGAAAAATCGCACATAGCGTACGAATAAAACATTGCGTTATTTTCTCTAATTCTTTGAGCGTAAGACTGCTCTCATCAAGCTCCCCTTCCATAAACCGCTTACGTATAACAGCTCTAACCATTTCCTCTATACGTGCGGGCGTAGGTTCTTCAAGTATTCGTGAAACAGCTTCAACAGTATCTGCCAATGAAACAATGGCCGTTTCTTTAGTCTGCGCTTTAGGCCCCGGATAACGATATTCTTCTTCATGTTTGGACTCGGGTTCAAGTTGTAACGCTTTATGGTAAAAATAATAAACAAGCGTTTTCCCGTGATGCTCTTCAATAAAATCTATTATTCTAGGGTTAATCTTATATTTTTTAGCAAGCTCAATACCGTCTTTAACATGGTTCATTATTATCAATTTGCTCATTGACGGTTTAAGATCTTTATGCGCATCTTTATAACTAGCTACATTTTCCACAAAATAATTAGGTTTAAGTAACTTACCCACATCATGATAATAAGCTCCGACACGCACAAGTAAAGAATTAGCATCTATAGCTTCAGCCGCCGACTCGCTTAAATTAGCCACAACCAAAGAATGCTGATAAGTACCCGGTGCTTCAAGTATAAGTTTACGTAAAAGCGGTTGATTAAAATCCGCGTACTCCAACAGCGAAAGGTTTGTTACCACTTTAAATATATATTCAAAAATATTCAATATCCCCGGGATGATAACAGGCAAAACTATCATCATAATAACAGACGCAACCCCGCCTATAATGACTGTCGATCTCAGCATCTCCCAACTCATAGCAGTAATAATAAACAACGATTGTGAACTTTCCAGCAAATATGCCAAAAAGAAAACCAGAACAGATAATACACCCGCTTTAATTATCTGCGAACGCCTGCGTAACCGGTAACTGCACATAACCGCAGATAACGCGGCGCACAACAATGAACCACCTATATTCAAACTTCCACCCTCAACCGCAAGCCCCAGCTGTGATAACAATACCGCGAAAATAAGAGATAACTCCAAATCACCAAATAATAGAGTAATAATAATAGAAAAACCTATTGTAGCAACACCGAAGACTGAGACTTTAAGTATATTAACCTGTAATCCCGAAAAATTATTAATTTGTTCAGGAATAAAAGTTATCGCGACAAAAGAACAAATTATTATTGCAACAAGCAGAAGCAAATCAACATACGACGGCAAATGCTCATTTTTAAGGTATTTCTTTGAATAACCATAAAGTATGACCATTAAGAGCAAAGGCACAAAGTTTATCGGCATAGGCACAACTCTAAATACAACGCCTACCGCAACGGCAAACAAACCGAAAACAAAATACCCTATCCACCCTTTATCTTTTTTACCGCCAAGAAATATCATTTTATAACCTTATAATTAGACTACAACCAACAAGTGAAATTCTTTATTATTTTACTGCCGGTATCCGTATCTTTAAGCCGGGATATATTTTATCCGGTCCTTTAAGAACATCCGTGTTTTCCTGATACAACATCTTCCATTTTTTGGTTGTACCATAAAATTTACTGGATATTTTCTGCAAAGTGTCACCTTTTTTAATAACATAAATCTCATCTGACGAAAAACCGGCTTTGTCAGACTTCATAGTATTAATATCAATCGTTTCTATTTCTATATCCTGCTCCATATCGTCAGCTCTTGATATCTCGTCATCAATAACAGATACCGGTTCAACAGGCCGAACATAAGTAGGGATACGTGACTTGCGTTTTTTTTCTTTAAGAGCTTTTTTGCGCTCAATTTTTTCCTGTTTCTTACGAAGTTTTTCCTGCCTTCTCTCTTCTTTTGTTTTTTTTATTTTTTCAGCCTTTTCGCCGGTACCATACTCAACTTCCACTATAGCAACTTCCCTTGTCTCCCCTAAAGTATTAACTGCCCCGGCTTTAGGCGTACCGAAAATATAACCTCTGTTACCTTTACTATGATCAATATCGACACGCGGCTTTTCGACCTTGTAGGTACTGACAAGACATCCGCTCATAAAAACAACACTAAATATAACCATTAATAATCTCATATATATCCTCCCGATTTCTTTATTATTCAACCGTATTATACCAAACTTTAAAATAATTAAAAATATCTATTTAAATAAAAAAAACATAAAAACAGCATACATAAATACCAAAAAACCTGACTCTAGCCGTGTGATCATGCGTCCTGTATACATTATGACAGAAAAAATTATAGTAAATAACAACAATACCGGAAACTCAAAACATATTATCGTATCGGGAATATCTATCGGTTTTATGAAAGATGCCAAACCTAAGACAAACAAAATATTAAAAATATTACTACCTATAACATTACCTATGCTTAAAGCGTGTACCCTTTTAAATGACGCGTTAAGCGATGCGGCAAACTCCGGCAAAGATGTCCCTATCGCAAATACCGTTATACCTATGATCCACGGTTTAATGCCCAATAACCGTGCTATAATTATTCCTGAACGAACCATAAGGTTAGCACCAAGGATTATCCCGGCCAAAAAAATAAAAATAAAACCTGTCATCACCCAGCCTGATTTTATTTTTTTAAAAAATGGTAACATAGCTATTTCGGGTTCGGCCATATTATGTTTAGCACTTCGTAAAGACAAGACTATAAATATCAAAAAGAAAAAAAGCATAAAAATACCGTCTAAACGTGACAACTCACCGTCAAGCCCTAAGAACCCAAAAAAAAGAGTAGCAAACAATAAAAACGGAACTTCTCTGTCCAATATCTTCTTTTCGATTGGCGTAGGAAAAAACAAACCGCACAACCCTATAACAAGCCCTATATTAACGATATTACTGCCGATAATATTCCCTAACGCTATTGATTTCTCACCTGTTAAAACAGCAGTGATAGTAACACCTGCCTCCGGAGCAGATGTCCCGAATGCCACCAATATAAGCCCTATAAATAAAGGTGAAAGTTTCAAAAGAAAAGATAGACCGACACAACTGTCAACAAGCAGGTCAGAGCTTTTGATTAACAAGATCAATCCCAAAATAAAAATTACGCACGTATAAAAAAATGACATAAACATCCTTTAAAAAAATATGTACCAGATACATTTTAAACTATTATGTATGATAATCAATAAAACTTTACATCGCTTTATTTTTTAAGTATAATACCATTTTCAGCTATAAGTCCTAAGACTTAAGCGATAAGTATAATTGCTCTAACTTATAAATTTTTCGATACATGAGAGAAGGTACTATATATTGGAATAGAGAATTATTAAGACCTCTCATCCCGTAAATGGGATTCGAGGGTAAACAACTTGATTTTGTGATATTATAAAGTAATTAAGATTTCCCGTCTGCTGGTGCAGACTCGAAATCCGAAAAATTCACCTTGTAAATTTTTCGGAAGGGTGGCTGAGTGGTCGAAAGCGGAGGTTTGCTAAATCTTTGTATGGGATAATCCCCGTACCCAGGGTTCGAATCCCTGCCCTTCCGCCATATAAAAAACCCCAGACTTAAAAGTCTGGGGTTTTTTATATGCTGACAGGGCGGTTTCAAATCTACTTTTTTCATGAAATGAAAAAACGGGTTCGTACCGTTTAATT
>JAQVMQ010000066.1 GCA_028703535.1 Candidatus Omnitrophota bacterium
ATCAGCCCAGCCTTTTACAGCTTCTATACATGCCTCTATTCTTTTTGCCTCATTCTTAACAACCAAAACCACACTTACCAGTACCATATCATCTCCTTATTAAAAATGTTATATATTTAGTTTTTCCTTTCCCGATTCGCACCTTTGGTGCTCACGGGACCAGCCTTAATATTAAATATATGTTGCTGGTATTTTTTATAACATCGAATCTGCTAGTGAGATGTCTTTAGAAATGTAAAACATCCAAAAACACAACCAGATTAACCATCTCAAATATCAATTGCTTATTATTAAAAAATCTAAAACTTTATTTACACACTCGTCTACGCTCAATCTATCCGTGTCTAATATTAATTCCGGGCTTTGCGGCTCTTCGTAAACATCAGAAATACCGGTAAACTCCGGGATCTGTCCATCTAAAGCTTTTTTATACAATCCCTTAACATCACGCTTTATGCAGGTCTTTATATCAGCTTTGACAAACACCTCAATAAAATCATTTTCATAAAACAAACTTCTGACATCGTTGCGACTTTCAGCATAAGGTGAAATAAAAGCCGCCAATACCGTAAACCCTTCATCAAAAAAAAGTTTAGCAATTTCACCGGCACGTCGAATATTTTCATATCTGCCGGCTTTATCAAAACCAAGGTCTTTATTAAGGCCTGCGCGCAATTTATCACCATCAAGAATATAACATCTTACGTTTTTTCCGCGAAGCTTAGCAAAAACATTATCGGCTATTGAACTTTTTCCTGAACCTGAAAGCCCCGTAAACCATAAAACTCTCGGTTGTACATTTCTGCCATCTGACATATTTAAAAACCTTCATTTCTATTTCCAAACAAAGTAACTAACCACTTACCCATACCTCGATCAAAAATTAATCATTAACAAATTATAACAAAATATCAAATAAATTTATTTTCTTACTCTTCTTTTTTAAATAATTTTAATTTCTTTCATTTGTTTTCTTTGCTTTGGTGTCGATCTATTATCCTTTCCAGGCCCTCTTTCAGACTTATCTTCGCCGTCCAACCAGGAAGTGTTTTGTACTTTGACCATGGACGCATCACTTCTCTTCTTCTATACGGTCTTGCGCCCCAAGTAACATTAAGTTTCTGCCCTGAAAGTTGTTGAAATAAATCCAAAACTTCTTTTAATGAATAATTCTCTTTTGCCGCAACCGCAAATGATTCATTTTTATACTCTTTCTCCATAAGCATTTTGCCCGCCACATAAAAGCCTTTTACTATATCCTCTACATGCAAAAGGTTAAGCATCTGTTTCCCCGGTGACATAGAAATGTTTTTTTTAAACTCAGAAAAATCAGATGACATATTTATCAATTTATCTCTTCTATCATTTTCACCATAAGAATCAAATAATTTTAAAGTTATTGCGTTAAAACCTGCCGCCATCACATAATAATCAAGTATTTTGCTAAATGCTTCTTTCATTGCCGCATATAAACATACCGGGTTATAAGATTTATCTTCATAATGCTGCCATGAAGTACCTGTGTTTACTATGTTTTTAATGCCCGCTATTTTCATTGCTTCAAGCAACTCCGTACCGAAAGAAATATTACTTTCTATAAGATCTTTAACTTGTAAACTATTATGCTCAGCTACAAATAAAGAAGCAAGATGATAAACAACATCTATTTGAGATTTCTCAATAAAATCGGCAAGAAACTCAATATTTCTGTTATATTCAAAAACATTAAGATTCTCAATATCAGCAATATTCTCTCTTTTAGAGGTATTTCTTACTATTATTGACACATTACAACCGTTTGCCGACATCTGTCTGGCAAGATTAGATCCAACAAAACCTGTTGCGCCTGTTATTAATACATTTTTCATTTTATAAATGGACTTTTAAACTTATTAAATTCGACAAAACCTTTATCTCTTTCGGAAACTATTGGGTTCTCAACCGGCCATTGGAATCCAAACGAATCATAAACTATACCAAAATCCAATTTTTGGGCATATACTGTTGATACATAATAAATCATCTTTGTATTATCCTCTAAACTTAAAAAGCCATGGGCACATCCTTTTGGGATATAAAGAGACCCGGGATGATTTGCTGAAAGCTCGATTGTAACATATTTACCATAAGTAGAAGAATTTTTTCGTAAATCAAGTATTACGTCTAAAACAGAACCTTCCAAAACAGAAACCAGCTTCACATGATCACAAGGCGGCAATTGAAAATGCATTCCGCGAATAACATCTTTCATGGATACAGAATAATAACTTTCTTTTATTTCCATACCCAACTTTGAGAATACATCACTATTGAAAAGCTTAACGAAATCGCCTCTAGCGTCTTTAAAAACTTTATTTTCTACAAGTAACACATCCTTGATCTTCGTCTTCGTAAACATCTTCAATTTCTTTTTTTTGTTTTTTCTATTTCTTTAAATTCGGCTATGAAGTTATCTACATTATCTAAATAGTGTACTTCATATTTCCCCCTAAACAATAAATTTATTAAGAGTTTATATCTTTTTGGTAAAAAAATAGCATCAAATCTTTTCTTTTTGGAATGTCTCACATTATCTATTAACTTAAAAAGAACATTCAAAAACATCGGGACTCCTTCACCTCGTCGTTTAAATTGATAATTAGTATGTGTTTTTTCTAAAAAGTCTTTTTGCGATAAAACAATGAATTTATTCTGTCTTTTTAACGATTCATTGAATGCTTCCCCTATCTTCTTAGATTGAAAAAAATCCGGCAAAGCTACAAACAAATTTAGAGGTCTGCCATAACGACTATAAAAAACCTTTGACTTCTCATTTAGCAAATCATTGGTTGTACTTTTATAAGTTACATTAAGAGCATGATAGACCAGAGACCCTAATGCCCTCACACAACTAAAACCAACCAATTGAGCTCGCACAGAATAATCCCAATCATCAAAATATGCCGGTGAAAACGCTATATCAAGTCCTCCTATTAAATCTATTACTTTACGTTTAGATAAATAACAAAACCCCCTTATCCAATCCGTCTCTATATATTTACCTTTATTCCTTTTATATATTTTTTCTGCATATTCGAATGCATTATTCGATTTGGATTTTGGTATATCCCACGAAGGATTAACTAACCCTATATCTTCTCTTTGAGCAGCTACACCAATCATCTCACTTAGCCAATACGGATAAGCTATCGTGTCATTACTCATAACAACAACATATTCCGAATTCGCATGAATTAGCCCCTCATTCACTCCTTTTACATACCCTTTATTTTTGTCGATACGGACTATTGTAAGATTTGATATATTGCGTAATTTTAATTCATTTAAATAATCATGTGTCCGCTGCTCAACACTTCCGTTATCTATAACATATAAATGATACGTGCAAAAAGTATTTTTCAATATGCTTTCTATACAAGCCTTTGAATAATCAACTTTATCATAGGTCAGCAACACAATATCACATTTCGTCTCAATCATTACTTCCCTTTCTCTTTAATAAAGGCCGTTACTTTATTAACTATATAATCCAGTTTTTCATCTGTTATGCCGGGATAAACTCCAACCCAAAAACTATCAGTCATAATCTTATCTGTATTTTTAAGAGTGCCTGATACTTTATAATCTTTGCCTTTTTTCATATGTTCAAAACATGGATGACAAGTTATATTCCCTGCAAATAGATTTCTTGTTTGTATATTATTTTTCTCAAGATATTGGACAATATCATTCCTATTAAAACCTATACCATTTTTCAACGTAAACCAAAAACCAAACCAACTAGGTTCTGACTTTTCTGTAGCTTTAGCTAAAATAAAATAGTCTTCTAATTCTTTTAACCCATTATAAAGTTTTTTAAAATTTTCTCTTCTTTTTTCCACAAAGCCAGAAACCTTTTCGAGCTGCGCACATCCTATTGCAGCTTGCATGTCAGAAACTTTTAGATTATACCCAAAATGGCTATACACATATTTATGATCATACCCGAAGGGAAGTGTCCCATACTGGTTTGAGAATCTTTTTTTACAAGTATTATCTACTCCGCTTTCACACCAACAATCCCGCCCCCAATCACGCATTGAAAGCATTATCTTAGAAAGAAGACTATCATTGGTATAAACCGCGCCGCCTTCTCCCATAGTAATATGATGGGGCGGATAAAAACTGCTAGTACCAATATCTCCAAACGTCCCCGTAAGTTTCCCATCATATTTAGAACCTAATGAATCGCAGTTATCTTCTATCAACCAAAGCCCATATTTATCGCAAAAAGCTTTAACAGCTTTGATATCGAAAGGATTCCCCAACGTATGAGCAAGCATAACTGCTTTTGTCTTTGAAGTTTTTGCTCCCTTTAAGCTGTTTACATCTACATTAAACGTCTTTAAATCAACATCAACAAAAACAGGAACCGCGCCATATTGTATTATGGGCGCTACTGTAGTGGGAAAACCTGCGGCAACCGTTATAACTTCATCACCTCTATTAATCTTCCTATCTTTAAGAATCGGCGATGTTAACGCCATAAAAGCGAGAAGATTAGCCGAAGACCCTGAATTCACAAGTAAAGCCTTATTCACACCTAAATATTGCGCTAATCTTTTTTCAAATTCTTTTGAGAACCTGCCATAAGTAAGCCAAAAATCTAAAGATGAATCTACAAGGTTAACCAGTTCTTTTTCATCAAAAATACGTCCTGCATAATTAATTTTTGTCTCTTGCGGTACGAATTTCTCACTATTAGAAAATTTAAGTTTATAATATGCTTCTACTTTTTTTAATATTTCTTTTTTAAGTTGTTCTTCTTTAGACATTTTACTTTCCTTTATATTTTATCTAAGCAGCCCATACCAATTTTTTGTTTTTAGCATCTAAAATATACTCGTTAAGATCCGTAATTGATAAAACTTTTTTATTCAAATAATATTGTTTATACCAATTTATGGTTTTTGCTATTGTTTTGTCAACAGCCCAAACACCGTTCCAATTAAGTTTAGTTTTTGCTCTAGTACAATCAAGCATTAAAAGACCTGCCTCATGCGGGTGGTGCGACTCATCTATCCTTACGCCTATCGCGTCCCAACACTTCATAGCGCGATACAATACTTTTTCCACACTAATATTAGACTTTTTATCAGGACCAAGATTCCATACATCAGAAACAGCCTTATCGCCTTCCAATAGCTTTTGACCTATGAGCAGATAACCTGAAAGAGGCTCAAGCACATGCTGCCAAGGCCTTGTCGCATGTGGCGATCTGATAAACACAGGCTCATTTTTTGAGGCCGCCCGAACCACATCAGGTATCAATCTATCTTCTGCCCAATCGCCACCGCCTATAACATTACCCGCCCTACAACTTGCCAAAAGAACATTATGTTCTTTCCCATATTTATCAATATTAAAAAAAGATCTCCGGTATGATGACACCACAAGTTCGACACAACCTTTCGAGGCACTGTACGGATCATAACCGCCCATAGGGTCTGTTTCGATATAACCCATCGCCTGTTCTCTATTCTCATAGCATTTATCTGTAGCTATATTTACAACTGCTCTGACACTCGAGCACCGCCTAACAGCCTCAAGTACGTTCACTGAACCAATTATATTTGTTTGAAAAGTCTCCAACGGATAACTATACGAATATTTAACAAGCGGCTGTGCCGCCATATGAACAACTATATCCGGCTTAAATTTTAACACTTCATCAGCTAATTTAGAACCGTCTCTTATATCAGCTTCTACAAAGCACATATCCGGTGCTAAAATACCATAATGATCGGGGACAGAAACTCTTCCTAACGAATAACCTTTAACCTCTGCTCCCATACGCAATAGCCAAAGTGCCATCCAGGAACCTTTAAATCCCGTATGCCCTGTTAAAAAAACTTTTTTACCCTTATAAATACCATTAAATAGATTCTGCATATTACTCTATCTGAATTTAAGCATAAGAATAAAAACTGTTTTACCAATTTTTCCAAAATGCTTCTCCGTTATCCCATAATTTGTTTAAATGATTAAGATCTCTTTGAGTATCAACACATTCCCAAAGCCCATTATGTTCAAATACCC
>JAQVMQ010000067.1 GCA_028703535.1 Candidatus Omnitrophota bacterium
TTGGATATATTTACATATTTAACCCTTAAAGAAGAAGGGCTTATTATAAATAGAACTTTTGAGGATATGCCAATGGTAAAAGAGGAAAACGCTTATTTAGAATTTGCGAATAAATCTTGACACTATCTTATAGGCTCCGCCCCAGTAAATAGCCCATAGTCGTTAGATAACTTGTCGTGAAGATATTGAAAAAACTTATAATTATTATTTAAAAGGCACAGACACCATTTTTTTCTAATTAATTCTCCGAATTTATCCTTTAACTTTACATTTCGAGCAATACTCGAAATGTACAATATTTTCTTTTTATCTTTTTTGGTTTGGCGGATCCGCCTAAATAAAATTTATTGTTGTGGCAAAAAGTCAATTCCCGCATAAAAGCTAACGGATTTTATAAAGGTTTCTTTCCTTACTTCGTCTACAGCTTAAAACTTATAGCTTATAGTTTTTCTTGGCTTTAAATCAATTTTCGCTAACAGCCAACAGTTATCTCTATCCCTATCGGACAATGATCGGAACCGTAAATATCATTTAATATAAACGCGTCTTTTAGTTTATCCTGTGATTTTTTGTTAATAAAGAAATAATCAATACGCCAACCCACATCCCTGGCTCGCGCACCTGTCTTATAATCCCACCAACTGTATTTTTGGACAGATTTATTCATCTCTCTAAAAGTATCGACAAATCCGATATTGAGCAGGTCATCTATCCATTTACGCTCTTGAGGTAAGAAGCCCGAGCGAGTACTATTCTCTTTCGGTCTTGCCAAATCAATCTCATTATGCGCAGTATTAACGTCTCCACAGATAATAATCGTTTTATTTTTCTTTAACTCTTTTTTTAATATATTTAAAAATTCATAATAAAAACCCATTTTATAGTTAAGCCTGGCATGATCTTTATTGCCATTAGGAAAATAAATATTATATAAAACAAACTTATCAAATTCCGCTCTTAAAACTCTCCCTTCATCGTCATATCGCTTTACTCCCCACCCTCTACTTATAGCAGGTTCTTCTTTAGTATATAATCCGACGCCGCTATAACCTTTATGCTGCGCGCAATGCCAATAAGAAAAATATCCTTTTATTTTCAACAAACTGTCTGTAAGCTGTGTTTCCTGAACTTTTGTTTCCTGTATAGCAAGAATATCAGGACCAGCCTTGTTAAGCCATTCAACGAACCCTTTTTTTTCAATAGCCCGTATACCATTAACATTCCAAGAAAATAATTTCATGATTTAACCTTAGCTTGGATTAATTAGATACTGCACATTCACGATTCAAAAATACGCTTATAACCGTTCGTATCACGACTATTGATCCCAAAACCATCAGCCCTTCTAAATTCGGATTTGATATTGTTTGTATAATGTCCGCGGCTATAAGAAACTCTAATCCCAATAAAAGATATACGCCAAAATCATGCCGCAAATTTCCTATATTAATAACTTTAGAACTACCGCTAAAACGTTTTATTTCATGGCTTATAAAACCTAAAAAAGCTAAAAACGCGCCCCAAACTATGATACTCATGCCTATTGTAGCTATAATATAAATTATCCATCTCAAAATGTGCATAAACACCTCCAGATTTATTTAAAATTGTTATACTAATTATAATTTAGCAAAATTAATATAAATAACAATATTTTTATCACAAGACCCAATTCCAACCCTGATTTCAAACCCGCGTTGGAACCGGCCTCATGAGTTCTGAAAGAACAAACCAGAAAATGACTATCTAATATCCGCGTTTAACACTTTTAGACCCATACTTCAATTTTATTCCATCTATCGCGGCATAAAGGCGTTTTTTTTTCTGTTCATCATCACCAATAAATAAACTTTCCGGAAACTCAGTGTCCTCGGTCAAATTCGACACTTTAATACCTATTAGCCGTACAAGTAATTTCTTATTATTGAATTCTTTGCATAAATTTAATATGTTTTTATATATTACTTCGGTATAATTCGTCGCCTGATTGAGCGTATTGCTTCTGGTAAATGTACTAAAATCACTAAAACGTATTTTAAGTATTATTGTCCGCCCTTTAATACCACACAACCTCAACCGTGCACTGATTTTATCTGATAACGCAAGCAGTCCGGCTTCAATCATTCTCTTATCCGCGATATCATTGTCAAATGTCTTTTCGTTACTAACAGATTTTATATCCTCCTCGGCTGACACTTCACGGTCGTCTTTGCCGTTAGCCAAAAGCCAATAATGAAGTCCCAGTTTGCCAAAAATACCAATCAACTTATCAACATCATAGCCGGCAATATCTCCTATAGTAAAAATACCCATCAAGTTTAGTTTTTCTTTGACTCTTTGGCCCACACCCCACATTTTTGATATATTAAGCGGCCATAGAAACTTTCTGGTATCTTCATCCTCGATTATCGTTAATCCGTCAGGTTTATTCATATCAGAAGCAATTTTTGCGGACATTTTTGTCGCAGCCATACCAATTGAGGCTGATAACCCAAGCTCATCTCTGACTTTCATTTTTATTTCTTTACATAGCTCCATGGGACTCGCATAACGGTACATGCTCCCTGTAAGATCAAGAAAAGCTTCATCTATACTTACAGGCTCAACTAAAGGTGTAAACCTTTTAAGAATTTCATAAAGCGCAGACGACACATCCTGGTATTTAGACATATTAACCGAAAGAAAAATTCCGTTTGGACATAATTTATAGGCCTGAGAAATAGGCATAGCAGACCTTATGCCATACCTACGCGCCTCATAAGAACAAGTCGAAACGACTCCTCTGCCACGGCCATCTTTTGGATCAGCGCCTATTATAACCGGCTTACCTAAAAATTTGCTGTTATCACGCTGCTCAACAGCCGCAAAAAAAGCATCCATATCAATATGCGCTATATATCTCATATCCTCAATTTGTTATATTTTTCATCTGATACTTTCTGATCAATCTATTTCCTTAAACTCAGCATCAACTATATCTTTTTTGTTTTTTTTGCCGAAGTTCTCAGATTCATGCGGTTTGGAATTAAAATTCCTGCGAGCAAACTCTTTACCGAAAAACAATATCAAGCCCTTCAACAATAATTTAAATAGCCAATAAATTATTATAACTTTAAATAGAAACGCTATAAATCCCATAATACATCATCACCCCGTTTATAAGATTACAATATTTTCTCACCTCTCAATATCTCAGGCAACGGCTCAGCATCTATTCTTATCCCGCCGTCATGTTCAAGTTTCAATATATAAAGCATGCCGGGTAAAAAAATCTTGCCCGGCGCTTCAATCTGCGCGTTTTTAATCCCGTCCTTATTAATATCTAACGCATATTCCCAAAATTTCTTCCATATGCGCCTTTCATAAGCACCCACATTACGGCCTACACGGAAACCTCCCGGAACATCATATATTTGGTTTATCTCATATTCACGGGTTTTATTACCATCAAGCATGAAAACTTTCCACAAAAAAGAGATACTTTTACCGCGCAAACTATCCCCACGCTTTATATATTTATCGCCAAAACGTACGACCAACGATTGAAACTGCAATATATTACCCGGAAAAGTAAAATATCTGGGAGTAAGCTTAACCCCCATACTGTCAAGCTCAACTAATTTTATCGTAGTCTCGTTTTTGCCCGTAATTTCGTTAAACCGCACGTTAGTTACTAAAACCTGTGCTAAGGTGGAATCTTTTTCAAGACGCGCCACCATATCAGATAAAACTTTGTTTTGTCTCGCAGACTCAGTAATTTTCAAATACATCCTTACGCTAAAAATAAAAAACAAAACAATAAGACCAATAAAAATAAAATTATAATTTTTTTTCATATTAATTACTGCCTATAACAATTGATCTCTTACTGCTAAACGGATTCTCCCGCATCGCCAAAGAAAACAAATAAGGATAATTTTTACTAAGATAAATCATATATTTAAGCCATAGACTTACTAAAGGTTTATAAACTCTGTTGATATCATTACTTAGATGATCAAGGTCTTCGCGGGGCAGTCCGTCAAAGCTTTTACGCCCGCAAAGTTCTGCTGTAAGATGAAACGTTGCCATAAGTATCTCTGTAAACGGCTGATGCTCCAACAAAACCGGGTTCTCCAACAAACGGACAAAAAAATCCCTTTTACCGGCCAGAAAATCCTTTAATAAAACAAAATCTATTTTCTTTATAGAGATAGAATGTTCCTGTTTTTTTAACAATGTTAGTAATCCCGAAAGCTTACGCCTATTCCATTGTTTATCATTAATAAGATATTTTTTGAAATTATCGGCATTTGTATCCGCAAAAGAAAATCTATTAAGCATCTCAGATCCCGCTTCACTGAGAAATGTGCCTATAACCATATTTAATTTTTCAAATACAGCTTTTTTTTCATGTGCCATTATGATCTTATGGAGTATCAAAGATACAAACAAAACCTCGATAGGTACAAAAACAATATCTCCCAAGAGGTAGATGAAAATATGATGCGAATCATTAAAAAGACTATAATGCAATATATATAACGCCGCCGAAAGCAATATCAATAATGCCGCAAACATAACTTGAGATATAATTTTTTTCATTTTTTGTCCGGTTCGATCTTTTTAGGATAACATAAAAATTTATCCGATACAGCTGTTTTGCCGCATTTGGTGCAAATATATATCATACTGTCTGCTTTCCAACTGCAACAATGGCTTTCATCTTCTATTACTTTAGCACACCATGCGCAAAGCGTTTTTTCAGTAAACTTTAAAGGCGCGCACATATGTCCGTGATAATCTATTGTTTTCTTACAATTAGCACAAATCATTATAAATACAATTATTTTGGATTTAAGCAACCCGTGATATTATTAATATAACTTAATAATATAATAAAAACAAACACTATTTTAGAACTGGTTTTTTGAGTATTCCATGCTATCATAAAGACATGTTTAGCAAAGAACAAAAAAAAATCAATGAGGAAATCCCTGGATTTTTTAAAAATATCGATAAAACATATAGTCTATCAAAAATATCACCCTTGATATTCAAAGCATTAAAAACTTTCACAATAAATGACGGAAAACGTATACGGCCAATAATGTTCATAACCGGTTTTAAGGGGTTCACCGGCAAAAAACCAAAAAACCTGTATACCGCGGCTTTATCTATAGAATTAATGCATAATTTCATGCTCATACATGATGACATAATCGATAAATCAGATCTCCGGCGCGGCAAACCGTCAATGCACGCGGCGTTTAACTCATATTTAAAAAAATATCCTGACAAACAGTTTTCCGGTCAAGACCTCGCCATAATTGCCGGTGACGTTATGTACGCTATAGCTTTTAACGCGCTTACTTCGATAGACGCTAACCCAAAAAATAAAGAATCCGCTCTAAGAGAATTCATTAAAGCTGCCATATACACAGGTTGCGGCGAATTTATAGAAATTATTTCCGGCGCAAAAAAAATAAAAGATATAACACTTGATGAGATATTTAAAATATACGATTATAAAACTTCGAATTACACTTTCGCCTCGCCGCTTTGCATGGGAGCATATTTAGCCGATGCCCCTAAAAAAGAAATTGAGAAACTTTATAAAATAGGCATCTATACCGGACGGGGCTTTCAGATAAAAGATGATGTGCTAAGCATGTTCCATGACGAAAAGACCATAGGCAAATCTGTATTATCCGATTTACAGGAATCCAAAAAAACTTTTCTTATTTGGCACATATATAATAATTCCAATAAAAACGTTAAAAAAGAAATTGAGAAAATATTAAACAAGAAAAACGTTACGCACGCAGACCTTCATACTATTCGGGAAATAGCTATTAAGACAGACACCCTTAACAAGGCAAAAAAAGAAACGGAAAAACTTTTCAAAAAAGCTCAAAAAATACTTCAAACCCTGCAAATAAAAACAGCCTACAAAAAGAATCTTTCAGAGTATATAGAAAAAATACTCAGTTTTTAAAAATCGCACTTTATCATTTGCTTAACTTGTAATTAAGATTTGAGAAAAACCCTTATAATAACTAAAAACTTGGATTAATACTCATATTAATCTG
>JAQVMQ010000068.1 GCA_028703535.1 Candidatus Omnitrophota bacterium
TCTATCATCAAATCTGCATCCTACAGAAATAAGCAAGTCGCATTCAGTAATAGCTAAATTCGCATAAGGAGACCCGTGCATGCCCGGCATACCCAACGATAACTCATTCTTCGTCGGAAAAACACCAAGACCCATAAAAGTAGAGATAACAGGTATGCGCATTTTTTCGGCAAATTCCCGTAATTCCTTACTGGCACCGGACAAAATAACACCGCCGCCTGCCATAATAACCGGTCGCTTAGCCTCATAAATAGTCTTCAAAGCCCTGCGTATCTGCCCAGGATGCCCATACATTGTGGGATTATAACTACGCAGTTTAACATCCTGCGGGTATTCAAATTCACATTCCTGTGTCTGAACATCTACCGGCAAATCAATAACTACCGGCCCGGGCCTACCACTTCGAGCCAAATAAAACGCCTCTTTTATCGTTGCCGCCAAATCCTTAACATCTTTAACCAAATAATTATGTTTAGATATAGACCTTGTAATACCCAAAATATCCGCTTCCTGAAATGCATCGTTCCCTATAAGCCATGTTTTGACCTGTCCTGTAAAAACTACCATGGGTATAGAATCCATATAAGCAGTAGCTATCCCTGTAGTTAAATTTGTCGCGCCAGGTCCTGACGTAGAAAAACAAACTCCAACCCTACCTGTAGCCCGGGCATAACCATCCGCCGCATGAGCAGCTGCCTGTTCATGCCTGGGTATAATAACACGCATCTTTGAGCCATAAAGTGCATCAAATATAGGGATAGCCGACCCACCCTGATATCCAAATATAGTATCAACCCCTTCACATTCCAAACTTTTCAACAAAATTTGCGCACCATTCATAAAACACCTTCTATAATTTAGTTAAATAATAGAATATCCCTTAAACTCATTAAAGATAAAAAGGTCTAAAATTGCATTTAATTATATCACTATAGGTCAAAAAGACAATTATTTATTCCGCTACTCTACCAACTCCAAACCCGCATTGGAATTGCTTATTTCACTGCTTTCAAAATAATATTAAAATACATCTGAAAATTAATTTAGAACTTTTTTTATAGTCACAAGTAGCATAAAAAAAATTAAGAACTGCTGTATGCACCCCCTGAGCCGCCACAATTTCCTGCCTGGCTTTCTGTCATGCACTGAAACATTATCCCTGTCAGTTCAGTAATTATAAGTTTTTGGCCCGCATCACAACAACTTAAGACTGCTTGCTCGGGATTAAGTTTTATTCTTGTCATCTCCGGCTTTTGCCATTTTTGCTTGCAAGTCTTTTTCATCTTTTCTATTCTTTTTTAACGGGCGGATATCCTTCCGTCCCTACAAACATTTTTTTGTACTATCGACTATCGACTAATTTACCGCCTGTTCCTGACTAAGCTTTATCTGTATTATTTCCGGCTTATATAAATACCCAGAAGAAGACAAACACCGAAAATACCTATGACAACATAGGTCACAATAATAATATTTTCTATCAGCCAATCCATAAGAAGCCTCCTATTAAAATGTTAATATCTTATTAGTAGTATATCCTACAAAAACACTCCGTCAATCTTAGCGCCGCAAAAAACACATATACCATTTTCAACATTACATAAAGAAATTCTATACCCTTCTCGCTCAATCACGCTCTTTTTACATACCGGACAAACAGTTCTTTCGACAGACGCTACATTCCCTAAATAAACATATTTAAGCCCTTTTTTTACACCTATACTAAATGCCTTTTCCATTTTTTCAATCGGTGTAGCCGGCACGGACAAAAATAAATTTTGCGGATAAAATGCTGTAATATGCCACGGGATATTTAAAGATACTTCGGCTATATAAGATGCTACGCTTTCCAATTCATATAAAGTATCGTTCTTGCCGGGTATGATTAAAGTAGTAATTTCAAGCCATTTCCCGCTATCCGCTATGCGTTTAATCGTTTGCAACACAGGTTCAAGCCTGCCGCCGCAATATTTAACATAAAAGTCATCATTAAAACTTTTTAAATCAATATTATATCCATCAATATAAGGAACCAATAATTCAAATGCTTTATCCGTAAAAAACCCATTACTTATAAAAACATTTTTTAGCCCATTTTCTTTAGCTAATTTGGCCGTCTCAATAACATATTCCAAGAAAACCGTCGGTTCAGTATAAGTATAGGCAATAGACTCAGCCCCTGTTTTTTTCACCCGACTGACTATTTCTTCCGGTAAAACTTCTTCAATAAATCTTTTATCTGTATTTTGATATTTTTGTGCTATAGCGAAATTCTGACAAAACCCGCACCTGAAATTACAGCCATAAGACGCGATTGAATAAGCTTTACTGCCCGGCAAAAAATGATAAAGCGGTTTTTTTTCTATTGGATCAACAGCATATGTCACAAGTTCGGCATAGTTTTTTACTATCAATATGCCATTATCATTAAGCCTAACTCCACACACACCAGATTGGCCATCAGACAACCGGCAATGATGAGAACAAACATCGCATAATATAATATTTTTCGCTGATCTAGAATACAAGACAGATTCTCTAAGCATCAGAAAAGATTTTTTTTAACTATTTTAAAATCAGACTTTAAAATTTCCCGCTTGCTATTATCATAAATCGCCGCCGCCGGATGATAAAGTGGTATGATTTTCATTTCTCCTATATGCTTGCGCAAAACAAAAACTTTACCGTGAAGCTGGCCTATCCCTTGTACATGTTTCGAAAAACCAAATTTATTTAAAATATATGCTGTCGCAAAATTCCCTAAACAACATATAACTTTTGGCTGAATAATCTCTATCTGCCTGTCTAAATATTTACTGCATACGCTTATTTCCTCATCCTTGGGGTTCCTGTTACCCGGCGGACGGCATTTAACAACATTCCCTATATAAATTTCTTTACGCGTTATACCGTTACTCTCCAAAAGTTCATCGAGGATTTTCCCCGCCGCACCGCAAAACGGTATGCCGTATTTATCCTCATTAGCTCCAGGCCCTTCTCCTATAAACATAATGGCAGCAAAGCAGTCGCCATCACCTAAAACAATATTATTTCTGTTTAAAGAAAGCTCACATTCTTCACATCCGGCTATTTCATCTTTAAGCTTAGCCATCTTTTTTTGCGCTAAAGGCTTTGCCTCTAAAATACCGCTTGGCAAAGATATATCGGCTATAATAACATTTCCGGCCGCTTTTTTCCCTTCTTCTTCGGTTAATCCCTGCTTCATAAATCCTAAAGTCACCGTGGTATCGGCTTGAATATTAACGCCTAAATCCCCACCCGTAGTTGCATCTATTCCAGACGGCACATCTATAGAAACAACCGTTTTATCAGCGTCGTTAACGGCCTTTATTATATCTTTATATATTTCCTTTAATTCACCGTTAATACCTGTCCCAAACAAAGCGTCGACTATCAAATCAGCATCCTTTATACTTTTTTTGAGTTTCAAAATATCTTCTTTAACAAAAAAAACAGTAACACCGCTTCTGGCAAGTGCTTTACAATTAATCAGAGCATCTTTTTTCAAATCTCCAAACTCTCCGGCAATACAAACATCTACCGAGTATCCATTATTAAATAAATGCCTGGCGCAAACAAACCCGTCACCGCCATTATTACCTTTTCCGCATACACACAGCACTTTATGCTTTTTCTTCTTATCTAAAATATCCCTTACGATATCAGCTACTTCTCTCCCCGCATTTTCCATTAACGCCAATGACGGAACGCCATACTTAAGGACAGTGATGTTATCCAGATATTTCATTTCCTGTGCGGTAACAATACCCTTCATACTAATTCCCCCAAAACCATTCCCAGCCATAAACACGCCAACCCCAAAATAACACCACCTATAATATTAATAAAGCTTAACAGTATTTGCCCGTCTCTAATAAAACAAAAATTCTCAAAAACAAAAGACGAAAAAGTTGTAAACGCACCGCAAAACCCTACAACTATCATAAGCCTCAAACTCTCATCCATGGATATCTTACCGCTAAAAAAAGCATACGCAAACCCCATAACAAAACAGCCTATACAATTAACCGAAAACGTCCCCCATGAGTACCCCGCATGGGTCTTGCTATATGTAACGATATAAATTAAATACCTAAAAACCGTCCCCAACGCTCCGCCGATAACCAAACTTAAAATCTGCTTAGCTGAAATCATACAAGCTCTACATCTCCCCATATATAAAGTTCTTTGTCAAAAAAAACTAACAGTCCCTCAATATGCTTATTCGCTTTGGCTTTTTCAATAACCATATTTATATCCTCTTTTTTCTTTATATTATTAGTTAACGCTGTAGCGAAAGCATCAGCAACAATCACATCCCTGCCTATAACCGTAACCATCCTTGCGGCGCCGAAGCTCAGACTATGCCCAAACAGGGCCGACGAAGAAGCTATACCAAAAGAATAATCCCGCGCCCGTATTTTGATTTTACAAGAAAAATCATCGCCCGCAAAAACGCCCACCTCTCTATCTTTTATAATCTTAAAAAATATGTCTCCGCCATTTTCAATAATAAGCTCATTCGCATAATCTGCCAACCGTTCTCCCACACTTTTCGCAACAGCACCGGCAACGGCGGCAAAAGGCCCGACCTCAGCAAGCTCTCCGGCATAAGCCATTTGTTTACACAAATCAGAAGCCTGTTTTTTTAATTTTATTGGAGAAAGCGCGGCCTGAAACTCTGGATCTAGATCACAATATCGTTTAATCTCTGAATAAGCCTCTTTGAGATACCCATATATTAATTTTTTATCTATTTTTTTATCTGAACAGACAAGAATATCACTTTCATTATATTCTAATTCACAAGAAAAAAGCGTTTTAGAAAAATACCTGTAAGTCCTTTCTTCATACATAAGAGATCATAGGATATTAAAATCGATCAATGAGCATGATCACCACGTTTAAATAAATCTAAAAATCTGTCTTCATATTCTTTGTATACATGCCATCTGTCCAACTCAGCTTTTAAGACATTCGCTTGTGAAATATCTTTCTTGGCCGCAGAGAATAAAACTTCTATTTTTTCTCTGGCCGATTGAGGTAATTTGGTATACGCTGCCAGATCTTTTTTAATCTTATCTATGTCATTTTCACTTAACGGGGATGGCGCCTGCTCGGCCATTTCATCACCTTTAATGTAGTTGATAAGCCTGTCTATCTCTTCTTCAATAACTTTGCTTCTTTCTTTAAGAGGTGACAGGTCAAATTTGACATTCAAATACTTTTCCATAACTTGCAAAACAGCAATACAGGTCTTGGAATTCTCTATTTGCACAGTATAAAACGGTATCTCACCGAGAAGACAGATACCTTTCATCTTTCTCTTTTTCGCGACACCGAGTAAAATACCATTAAGCCCGCTAATCTGACCATCCTTGAGTGTCTGTGTCTTATACCCTAAAAACTCTTTGATAACATCTTCATGCGTCGCAGAGATCCATACTCTAGGTGCACTTTTATGATCTATAGACTCCGGCTTAGCAGCAAAAGTAAAAACCCTTTTTGCGTTATATTTCTTAACAAATCGAATAATCTCAGACGACATAATCTCGGCATACTCCAAAGGCGGCTGTGCCTCACCCATAAACAATATAACTTCGGGCATACCTTTACGTTTAAGATAATAAAATATTCCGCTGGGCGTTTTGGGCATACTTATAACACCGTTTTCAACAATTACAGCAGCCGGTTTGAAAAATTTTGAAGAATCAAGTTTAGCAAACATTTTAAACCCTAAAACTTCCCTCAAAAAAAGCGCGCTACGATAAGCAACTTCACCCATACCGGGCCAAGCAGCGATAAAAACAGGTTCTTTCAATTTAGGGATAGATATCTCTTTTATCATATTCTTCCTTTCTTCATTCAGATCGGAA
>JAQVMQ010000069.1 GCA_028703535.1 Candidatus Omnitrophota bacterium
AGCCATATAGGTTTATATAGAAAGATAGTCAACAATTTTGGTGCGTATAAGAATAAGTTGTGGTTAATTGAGAATTACCATATTGTAGAGTATTCCGATAGAGAGGGAGTCTATGTGCATTATGATGTTTATAATCCATTAAGAATAGAGGAAGCTTGGGCACATTTCTATGATGAATTTGTGGAATTAATGCGTGGTAATATTGGATCTATTTTTGTTGATAGGCATATGGATATTAACTCCAAAAGTAATTATGGGAAATAGTATGAAACCTTTTTTGATTATGTTTTTGGCATCAATTCCTATAATATTTATGACGATTATGTATGGTTATTTTTCAAATTATTCGAGCAAAAGAGTTTATTCTATAGCCTTGTTATCAATGTTTCTTTCATTTTTTGGTATGATTATAGCTATGATGCTTTTTTATCATTTTGGATCTGGATATTCTCTTCCTAGGCCATTAAGCTGGAAAGTTTTTCTTTGTGTGTTGCCTATGATATTACTAATTTATATCGGATCGAGACCCATAAGAATGCCGTTTAAGTATGTCGTATTGTCTTCAATAATTTCTTGTATCTGTTTTTTTATTTTTGGTTTGATTTTTTAGTTTTTGTTAGTTAAAGGGCATATAGATGAATGGCAATTATTAGAAAATGGCATTATTAAAGATATCTTTGTAGATAATAATCCTGACATAAAGAAAAAGAACGGTAGAGGCAAATAGCATGTTTTTTCTTAGAGATATTTTATTCGGCATGTTTATTTTTCTAATGACATTGTTGTATGGTTATTTCTCGAACAGACCGGTTAGGAAAGTTTTTTTTACTGCTTTTTTTCTTGCGATAATATCAATCTTTAGCTCAATGTTTTTTTTATTTGTTATGTATGGTTTTGGCTTTTCTCCAAGAGGGTTTGGGTCTATTTTTCATGTTTTTGGTATGGCATTTTTTATATATCTTGGCTCGAGATCTATAAAAATGCATTTATTATTCGTTTTTCTATTATCCGCAAGTTATTATTTTTTACCGCAATATTATTTGTTATTTTATTACACCTAATTGCTGGGTTTAATGCATTATAGATTTTTGGATTTCGCGGTGCTTGAAACCATTTGATTTAGAGACCGGATTGTATTATTCTGGTAATGGAGTGTGTTACAGCCCGGAAGTGGCTGTTGATGTTAATACTCCTGCGGTATATTATTCTCCGGAGGATTATCCAGAATATGAGCCGAGTTATGAAGATTATGCCGGTGTATTAGGAGAATTTGACGCGTTTATCTTATTTGTAGCTAAGCAGGGTGTGGAAAGGTCGGTTTCAACACAGGATTTTATATGTGAGAAAATAGCCGATAGATGGGAAGCTTTGCCGTTAGCGATAAGAAATTATGAGCATAATGATCCTTGGAAGGATTTTGTAAGTAATTTTGGAGATTATAAACATATGGTGAGATTGCCTTTTGGGTATCATGTTGTGGTCTATAATAGCAGGGAAGGTGTTTATGTCCATCAGGATGTTTATAATCCGTTGTATATTTCACAAGTATTAGGTCATATTAATGAATGGAAGTATCTAAAGGAAGGAGAAACTAGCAGTATATTTGTGGATAAGAACTCTGATATAAATAGTGGCGATAAAAAAGGGAAATAATATGTTTTTTCTCGAGTATATTTTATTTTCTATAGTTATTTTTTTAATGACAATTATATATGGTTATTTTTTTAGTCATTCAGTCAAGAAAGTTTGTTTAACTGCTATTTTGTTAGCATTTGTATCATTTTTTTCTTCTATTTTTTTTATTGGTATTATATATCATTTTGGACTTTCTTTAAAAGGATTCGGGGCTATTCTTTATGTTTTTGGTATGACATTTTTAATGTATTTAAGCTCTAGAAGTATAAAGATGCATTACTATTTTGTTTTTTTCTTATCGCTTAGCCATTATCTTTTATTTTTTTTATTTTTTTGAAGGTGCTAAAAAGAATTAAATTACAGCCCTCAAGTTGCGGTGGATGTTAATACTCCTGCGGTGTATTATTCTCCGGAGGATTATGGGGAGAGCGGTGAGGTTGGTAGCGTTGAAAATAATATTATTTCTGTTGAGATGCCGGCACATTTAAACAGGAATTTGCTCAATAGAGTGCCTTTTGATGAGCCGCAACTTATGAATGACGGAACATATCGGGATGTATTGGGAAATATTTGGATAAGAGAAGATGAAAAAATAGCAAAAAGATATCATGGTGGATTGCCAACTTATAGGGGTACTGGCGAATTTAGAGGGTCCCAAGGGGTATATGTGGAAGGTGTGTTATTAAATTATGGACCATGGCAAGGTACTTTTGATTTCTGGGCGCCATATAATGATGATGGAAGTGTGAGTATCTTAAGAGGGGTTATGCATATGCCTTTTGATGTTTTGCCACATATTGATATCTGGTTATTCAAGCAGGGTTCAAGGGGATATGAAAATACGCCAGATAGTAATATTTATGGGAAAGATGCTACTGTAAAAAATAAGTAGGTTGTTATGAAGAAACTTAAAGTTATAGGTAACGTTTTGTTATGTTATTTTGTAGGAAGTTTTTTTCTTTGGTTTTTGATAGATTTTCATAATTACTCGTATACATATAATGATATGTGGCTTGGTCTATTCTTAATATTTGATTGCGGATTTAGGTTGGAAAATCTATTAATATTTTTGGTGGTTAGTATGATAATAATTTCTTTAATTTGTTTATCTTTTTTTATTAATAACAAATATGATAAAATTCTTTTATGTTGTTTTGCTATATTGTTTTGGTTTCACGCAGGATTGATTATATTTAATTTTAAACTTTTGTTTATAGGGTAAGAAGCGTATTTTTTAGAACTTTATTATAAGGTAGGCTAGTAGAATGGAATATAACGTTTCGTTGAAAGAAGCCAAATTAATATTACACATATTAATTGGTTATTTTATTGTTGGGTTTTCCCTTGGAGGAGTAATAAGTTTTTTTGATTATAATGATGTGGGTTATTTGGTGTTTTATCTTGGACCGTTGGTTTTTTTTCTGCAAGGAGTCGCTACAAATGCGCCAATAATATTTATCCAATCTAGCCTTGTTTTTTTATTTTTTACGTTACCATATTTTATTTACAGATGTTGGGCAACTATATTCTTTTTTATATTAGGGATAGTCATTTGGCTTATGTTGCCGTTGTGTCTTGGCGGGTAGTTTATCTTTGTTTAATCTTGCAAGTATTTATATAATTCGGTGTACTATTCTCCGGAGGATTATGGGGAGGGTACTGATGTTATAAATGTTGTTTACGATTTTGGATTGGGGAACTATGAGTCAACCTTCTTTGAAAGAATAGATGAAGCTTTTCAAGCTATTGGAAGAGCTAGTGAGTATAGGAGATGGTTTACACATAAAAACATAGCAGAAGAACGTGAAGAAGATTATTATAATGCACATGAAAGAGAAGCCTGGGAATGGGGCCATTATGTAGGGGATCCTTTTGTCGTAGGAATAGTTAGAATAAGCGGGGAAACATGGCAATTTTTTGAATATTCCATACAAAATGCATGAGGATTTTATACTGGTGGAGAGCAAAGTGCGTATGTTACGTTTTCAAGTGATTATTTTCTTGACTCAATTGAAGATATAAAAAGGACTGTACAAGGGGCAGAGAGTGATCCTAACGCAGAAAATCCATATAAATTAAAAGCTAAATGTAAAGGCGATAAATGATAAAAAATATAATTGCTATATTGCTTATTATTTTCATTGTTAGGGGTTGTACCAGGACCTTAACTGAATCTGAGATGAAAGAGATTATTGCTATGGGTGATGTAGTAGTTGAGGCTATTTATGAATATCATGAAGAGCATAATGAGTATCCTGATTCATTGAAACAATTAATCCCGGATTACCTTGATAGTATGCCTGGATTTGATAATTCACTTGGGGAATTTAGATATCTTAAGATACAAAAGAAATTTGCTGAAGATGAACGTTATGGATTTGAATTAAAAGTATATGATTATAAAAAATTTGTTATTATTGGTGCAAAATGTATGAATTATTTAATATATCAGCCATCAGAAAAATACCCTAACCGAACATTTCAAAAAACTCATAAATTAATTGGGCGTTGGGCCTATCAGACAAGTTGTCGGACTTATGGTAAGCTCAATAGATTAATTGAAAAATAAAAAGATAGAAATTACTTGCATTAAATGAATCCTGTATAAACTATAGTGTGCCACAGGGGTTGAAACCATTTGATTTAGAGACCGGATTGTATTATTCTGGTAGTGGAGTATATTACAGCCCGGATGTGGCTGTTGATGTTAATACTCCTGCGGTGTACTATTCTCCGGAGGATTATGGGGAGGATGCAAATACAGAGTTTACGCCTGTATTTTATGCCGACTCAAAAGTAGATTTGCATTTAATGCGAAATTGTCTTAATAGAGTGCCTATGTATGAGCCGCAATTAGGGGCTGATGGAATTTATAAAGATGTTCTAGGCAATATATGGATTAAAGAGGAGGGGATACTCAAAACTTTCTTTCATGGTAAATATGCATCATATAGAGGGACCGGAAAGTTTAGAGGTTCTCAAGGTGTGTATGATGAAAACGGTATTTTATTAAACTGTGGTCCGGATCAAGGGACATTCGATTATTATTCACCATATGATGTCCAAGGGCATTTGTCATTGGGAGTTTTAGACCATTTTATGACCGATGTTTTATGGGATATTTTTTCAGGAAGTAAATATGAACCAACACCAAAAGGAAATATTTATGGGAACAAACCTGATAGTTATAGTAAATAAAACTTTATGAAAAAAGTAATATTAGTATCAAAAATAGTATTATATTATTTTATAATATCAATATTTTTGGGTATAATTATTAATTATTTTAATTTTTCGGAAAACTTTTTGTCATTTTTTTTTGGTCCTATCTTAGTTTTTTTACATGGGTTTGGGATAAAAGAATTAATATTATTTTTTCAATTTAGTTTTATAATACTTTTTTTAACTATTCCTTTATTAATTTTTAAATGTGGGGGTACTATAATATTTTTTATTATAGGTGTTTTTGTTTGGTTCTTTTTTGGTTTTGCTATTTTATGTATACCATGTTAAATGTAAAAAAGAACATAACGAGCCTTTGGGGTTAAAATATTATATCTTTGTTATATAATATTTATGCAGTTATTTTTCTGTGATTGTGTTTATATTATTAAGCGTTTTTGGTGTTTTGTAATATAACTCAGCATAGTGACCCAGTGTAGGACCGGGTCCTACACTGGGTACAGCTACTCAAACTAGATATATCTACAATTCTCCATGGAAAACCATTTGATTTAGAGACCGGATTGTATTATTCTGGTAGTGGAGTGTATTATAGCCCGGATGTGGCGGTGGATGTTAATACTCCTGCGGTATATTATTCTCCGGAGGATTATGGGGAGGGTGGTAATGCCGAAGGTAACAGGTCAATGATTTCGGTTGAGATGCCGGCACATTTAAACAGGAATTTGCTCAATAGAGTGCCTTTTGATGAGCCGCAACTTATGAATGACGGAACATATCGGGATGTATTGGGAAATATTTGGATAAGAGAAGATGAAGGGATAGCGAAGAAGTATCATGGTGGATTGCCAACTTATAGGGGTACTGGCGAATTTAGAGGGTCCCAAGGGGTATATGTGGAAGGTGTGTTATTAAATTATGGACCATGGCAAGGTACTTTTGATTTCTGGGCGCCATATA
>JAQVMQ010000070.1 GCA_028703535.1 Candidatus Omnitrophota bacterium
GTAATGAAAAAATATTTTAAACCAAAGATATCATTAATTACGCTTGAAGCTGATCAAGCTATTCAAGTATGTAAGGCCGGAGGTGTATGGATGAATAACACAACGGTTGCTACGACTTCGTGTGTTTTTGGTGTTGGCGGCGGCGGAGCGCCTACCTGCTTAACCGGGTTTCGAGGTACTATGAGTAGAGGCTCTGATATAAGTTCGGTACCGGACAGTCCAGGAAGTTGATGCTAACCGTATGGGGACATATGACGTGTATCTAAAATTATTGTCTATTCACTTATATATAGTATAATATTTTATACATAAACGAAACATGAAACCAAGGAGGGGAAATGGACGGTAAGAAAAAACGCAGGCTTTTAAGTTTATCGGTGCCGGTAAGGTTTAAGTTTATTCAGGTTACCTTATTATTGATTGTCTTTTCGTTTTTTATTAACGCTTATTTTGTTCTAAATCTGGTTAAGACTAATAAAATAGTTGTAATGGCCGATCCTTCTTATATCGCGTTTCAGTTGAACTTCGTCGCGGCTATTTTAATTTTGGTTATCGCGATAACGTTTCTTTTGCATTACGGGTTTGGCGCTTTGTCCAGAATGGAGAGGATAATACAAAAATTTCTTAATGGTGAATTTAATCAGCGTATTGTTTTGCGTAAGAACGATATTATGAAACCGTTTGCTGATGATGTTAATAAGGTTTTGGATTATATAGAAAAGAATCCGCCGACGGATAAAAAAATATAGTACTATGAAAAAAGTCTGGTACGCTATCTCATCAATTTGTGTCGCGGTGATATGGCTTGGCTTTTTTCTGCCGTGGGTATCGGTTGATACCGCGCGTATGGGTTTTATAACTAAAGCTATTTCGGGAAAAGAATTAACAAATATTCTTATAAGCGGGATAGATGTTCCGTTTATGGCGAATTCGAATAACGCCGCGTTACTTGAAAGTGTAGCGAAAATTTTTAATCCGCAGATCTCGGGGATAGGTGTTAAATCGTTATTAATATTTATTGTTCCTTTGCTGCCGACACTTTTGTTTTGTATGTTAATATTTCTTCGGAGAGTGCGTTGGCTTTTTATAGCGAATGCCGTGCTTTTTCTTGGAGCGGCATCGTTTATAACGTATAAACTTAAAACCACACAACTTGATAAGTTGGTGATAAAGGTGGATATTTTATATGGGCTTTGGATGATAGTTTTGGGCTATTTTATCTTCGGGCTGGCTTCAGGATTATGTGCCCTGTTTTTTAAAAAATAGGGCTGTTTGTTTTTTTAAAATAAAAACTTTACAAGTTTATTTGATAGGATATAATATATCCACTGTTTTCAGAAATCAGGGGATTTCAAAATAGTGTTTTTACAAGCCACGGAAAAACGCTATTTTACGGGATAGTATCCTGGTTCTATGTCACGAGTGGTGTAAGAGGTCCGAGCTGTGTTATGAAAACTAAGAATTTTCGGATTTTCACAAACGCTTCTGAGTATCTTACAGCAGATGTTATTGCAAACGCTTTGACTTGTTATTTTGCAGGGAAGTCTAAGAAAACGCCGAACGTCGCGTTTGGTGTGATCGCGCTTTCTGATGATAAAAAAACAAGTAAAAAATGCCTCTCTTAGCGTAGCGATAGTAGTTAAAACTATGGTGCTGTCAGCAAAATAAGGTTTTTTGTTGACAAAAATATTTTTTATAGTAAAATTGCCCAGTCTGTTTAACTATAGAAAATGCCCACGTAGCTCAGTCGGTAGAGCGCTTCCATGGTAAGGAAGAGGTCACCGGTTCGATTCTGGTCGTGGGCTTTGTAAAGAAAAGCTAAAATGAGAGAAGAATAAGATGAGAGAACTAATAGCGTTGCAGTGTACCGGCTGTACCAGCAAACACAAAAATTATTACATTACGAAAAATAAGAAGAAGCATACTGAAAAAATGCTTTTAAAGAAGTATTGTAAGTTTTGTCGTAAACATGTCGAGCATAAAGAGGTTAAGCCGTAATTATTCTTTCTTTGTTTTGGCCTTTTGTGTTGGGCTTTTTTGCCGTGATAATTTAATTTAGGCGAGTAGCTCAATTGGCTAGAGCACCGGTCTCCAAAACCGGGGGTTGCAGGTTCGACCCCTGCCTCGCCTGTATAAAAATACAGGTTGTTTGGGCGATTGGATTTTTGTGTGCTTTATATATAGGTAAAGAAATGTTTAAAGGGATAGTAGGTTTTTTTAAAGAAGTGGCGGAAGAATTGACCAAGGTCACCTGGGCGACGAAACAGGAATTGGTTAATGCGTCGATTATCGTTGTTATCGCGTCGGCAATTTTTACTGTTTATATTTTTGTTATTGATAGTGGGCTTGCCAAGTTAATGGAATTATTTTTAAAGGCATAGGTAGGAATATGAAGCAATGGTATATATTGCATACTTTAAGCGGGGCTGAAGAACGGGCTAAATCAAATTTAGAGTCACGTGTTAAAGTTTATAATTTCGGTGAGTTGATTGAGAAAGTGGTTATACCTAAAGAACAGGTTACTGAAGTTAAGCTTGGTAAAAAGAAGGTTCTTGAAAGGAAATTTTTTCCGGGGTATATACTCGTTTATATGGAGATGAATGATGACTCATGGCTTTTTGTTAAGCAGACACCCGGTATAACAACCTTTATTGGACCAAGGCGTAAACCGACTCCGATATCACAGGCTGAGGTTGATAAGATATTATCTAAAGCTGAGGAGAGTAAAGCCAAGCCGCTTCCTAAGGTTAGTTTTCGTAAAGGTGAGAGCGTCAGGGTTATTGAAGGGGCGTTCATTAATTTTAATGGTGTGGTTGATGATATATTTCCTGAAAAAGGTAAAATACGTGTTAATGTTTCTATCTTCGGACGTACAACCCCTGTTGAGCTTGAGTTCTGGCAGGTTGAAAATATTTAAAATTTAAAAAAAAACGGATAATTATTATGGCAAAAAAAGCTAAAGTACCAACATCAAAAATTAAGTTACAGATACCCGCGGGTGCGGCTAATCCTGCGCCGCCGGTTGGTCCTGCGTTAGGTCAGCATGGTGTGAATATCATGCAGTTTTGCAAAGCATTTAATGAGGCGACAAAACAGAAAGACGGGCTTATATTGCCTGTCGTTATTAGTGTTTATCAGGATAAATCTTTTGATTTTATAGTTAAGAGCCCTCCGGCATCGGTGCTTTTGAAAAAAGCTGCGAATCTTGCGAAGGCAAGCGGAAATACTGGTACTGAGATCATAGGTAAGGTTACGCTTAAGCAAGTGGAGGAAATAGCTAAAGAGAAGATACAGGATCTTAATACTATTGATGTAAAGAAAGCTATGGAGACTGTTAAAGGCACGGCAAGAAGCTGTGGTATAGAGGTTACTGAATAATATTTGAGAGGTATAAGATGAAAGCAAGTAAGAAATATAATAACAGCTTGAAGATGGTAGAAGAAGACCGTGCATATTCTATTAAAGAGGCTGTCGGTATTTTGAAAAATATGCCGAAAGCTAAATTTGATGAGACGGTTGAGTTTGCGGCAAAGCTTGATGTTGATGCGAAACAGACTGAACAGATGGTCAGGGGATCGGTTGTGTTGCCTAACGGTATAGGTAAAGTAGTACGTGTTCTTGTCTTTTGTGAGCCGGAAAAAGAATCTGAAGCAACGGAAGCTGGAGCGGATTATATAGGTACGCAGGAGACAGTTGATAAAATAATGAACGGGTGGTTTGAGTTTGATTGTTGTATATCTACGCCCGGTATGATGCGGATTGTAAGTAAGGTTGGTAGAGTTTTAGGGCCGAGAGGGTTGATGCCGTCGCCTAAAACCGATACCGTGACTGAAAATGTAGGATATGCGGTTAAAGAAGCTAAACGCGGTAAGATAGATTTCAGGATGGACAAGACAGGATGTGTCCATGTGGGTATAGGTAAAATTTCATTTACGGAAGATGCGTTGTCGGAAAATGTCCAATCATTTGTTGATGCATTGGTAGCTGCACGGCCGTCGTCCACTAAGGGTGAGTATTTGAAGAATTATTTCTTATCTACTACAATGAGCCCGTCAGTAAAGGTGCGTTTATGACAAAAACTATTGGTTTGATAACTCGTGAAAAAATTGTTGCCAGGATCGATTCTGAACTGAGTAAGTCCGAAGCTTGTTTTTTTGTTAGTTTCGGCAGGATAAAGACTGTTAATATCTGTAATTTAAGAAATGATCTGCGGAAAGTGGGCGCGAGTATGTTTGTTGCTAAAAACACTCTTATCCGTAAATCTTTTGAAAGCGCGGGTATTACGGACATGGATGATCTCTTGACGAATGAAACGGCTATCATTTTTGCCTATGGCAAGGATATAGTTGAAGCTTGTAAGATCTTGGTTGATTTTGGTGCTGATAATGAACAACTCGTCTTAAAGGGCGGTGTTCTTAATGATAGAAAGATTACACAGGATGACCTTAAAAATTTAGCTAAGTTGCCGGGCAAAGATGTTCTTATCGGTATGGCGGTAGGTGCATTAGCGGCTCCGATAACCGGGCTTGTCTCTAGATTGAATCAGGTCATTTTGAAGTTTGTGTGGACGATTGAAGAGATTAAAAAGAAAAAAGGGTAATAAAGAGCATTATTCCGAAAGTTTTAAGGAGGTTTTCTTATGGCAAAAGTTGAAGACATATTAAAAATGGTTGAAGAAATGACAGTTTTGGAGTTATCTGAGCTTGTTAAGGCATGTGAGGATCGATTTGGTGTTACTGCTGCTGCGCCGGTTATGGGTGTTGCTGCGGCACCGGCTGCCGGAGCTGCTGAAGAAGTTGAAGAAAAGACTTCTTTTTCAGTTGTTTTAACTGCAGCAGGTGAAAACAAGATCGCTGTTATTAAAGAAGTAAGAGCTGTGACAGAGTTAGGTCTTAAAGAAGCAAAAGCTTTAGTTGATGCTGCGCCGAAACCGGTCAAAGAGAATGTCGCTAAAGAAGAAGCTGAAGAGATAAAGAAGAAACTTGAAGCTGCTGGCGCTAAAGTTGAGCTTAAATAGTTTATAATTTTACGATTATTGAACAGCTGTAGGTAGTTCATGCCTGCGGCTGTTTTTATGGAACTTTTAACCGGAGGTTTGGTTTGAAAAAGAACAATGTTATATCCTTTTCAACTGAAACGAAGAATTATCCTATTCCGCATTTATTAGGGCATCAGATAAATTCTTTCGCGGAATTTTTGCAGTCGGATGTGCTTCCTGAGAAACGGAAAAAAACCGGGTTGCAGGAAGTCCTTATGGAAGTCTTTCCTATGGAAAGTCCTGATAAGCAGTATAGATTAGAGTTTGTTTCTTACGCGCTTAACCGGCCACGTTATAATGTAGAAGAATGCAAACGCAGATCTAAGACTTACGCGTCGCCTTTGCGTGTTAGGTTGCGGCTTGTCGGACCTGAGAACGATGTTAAGGAACAGGAGATATATTTAGGGGATATACCGTTGATAACCAATACGGCATCGTTTATTATTAACGGTGATGAACGCGCGATTGTCAGTCAGCTGCAGAGATCGCCCGGTGTGTTTTTCGAAGAAGAACTGCATCCTACGGGTAAGCGTATGTATTTTGCGCGTATTATCCCGTATCGCGGATATTGGCTTGAGTTCCGGGTTGATATTAATGACACTG
>JAQVMQ010000001.1 GCA_028703535.1 Candidatus Omnitrophota bacterium
GGCAACTTATTTCTGCAGTGGACCAAGCTCCTTTTCAGGAGCTTTAATATTCAGCAGCTCCTCAATTTGATTTTGCCGTAAGATACCAAGCTCCTTAAGGGCTTCGCCTAAAAGTATACCTCTTTTCCAATGGACACGTAACGCTTCATTCAACTGCTCAGAAGATATTAACTTATTTTTCAAAAGCATCTGCCCTAACGGCAAATAATCCGGTGACTCTTTCGGCGTTTTTAGAATATATGGACCGGTTTTATTACTAGCACCTATAACACGTCTATCTGACATGTAAGCGCTGCCTGAAATATTTTTAAGATATTTTTTTATCTCAACCGCACGGATATTTATATCAATTATATTTTTGAAATTTTGTTTAGTTATATTATTAACTATCGCTACCGATATGCTCATAAGCGGCATTTTCTTTATATGCTTAGTCCTGTCTTTGGCAATAATATAACCGTTGTCCCTGTCCTCTTTTGAATAATGGAACGGTATTATCCGGTCAAACGTCTCTATAAACGATGACGCGATTTTTTCATATTTATCCGGTTTTACGATAAAAACAAAATCGTCACCGCCTATATGCCCTACAAAATCAGTTTTATCTCCAAACTTTTTCACACTACCGTAAAGCATATACGCCGTATTCATAATAACACGGTCACCCATAAGATACCCATAAGAATCATTAAATGTTTTGAAATTATCTATATCGACATGTGCGAAAGTGAATGGCTCAGATTTTTCAAGCCGTTCGGTCAATATATCCTCAACCAGCCTGCCTCCAGGCAGGCCGGTTAAAGGACTGGAATAATAATTATATTGACATCGCCTTAACGCCATCTCTATGCGTATACGCAAATCCAAAGGATCTGGCGGCTTAATTAAATAATCATCCACACCGTGTTTTAAATAAAGTAAATGCGATCTTAAGTGCCGTTTATTAATAAGTGTTATTACAGGGATAAACGCAGTTATAAAATCATTTTTTAAGTCCTCGCATATCTTCAGGTCGCTATGTCTGGCAGAATGTACATCAACCACTATAATAGCCGGTGATAATTTTTTTATTTGAGATATATCGTCCTGATATTCGTTCCAGATAAACACTTCATATCCCCATCCATCAAGACAAAATCGCAAAACTTCTTTCAATTTGTGATCTGATGAAATAACTAAAATACGTTTTATATTATCCATAATTAAAAAATATCTTTCTCACTTTCATAGAACTTATCAAACTCGTCGCGATATTTCCTGTAAGAATCACCTCCGTAATAAGTCAAAGTCGTACCGGCATAATCGTATTCAAGAACTATAACGTCAAACTCCCCCGCAGACTGCCACCTATACTCCTCTATGAAAATATTACTTTTTTTATATTCACCATATTTCTCAACAAGTATTTTTTTCATATCTTCGGCTATCCCCTTATCTGCCCATATAATCTTTATTAAAGCTAATTCTTTGGATATCGGTGAAAACTCGAGAGTAACGACACAATCCTCATCCAATATCCTATCAGCATATTTCAACACACGGTCATCATCAATAGCCATAATGCTTTTACTATCAGATCTTATCTTCATGCGTATGTCATCATATGATTCCCCCCACTGATAGCTGTTAAATTGGAACGAGAATACCGGAATAGAAATTAGAAAAAATAAAAAACTTAAAAAAATTTTTTTCATTTAAAACCTCGTTTACACTTATTATATCATCAATAACCCTTAAATAAATTAGGATTTTCCATTTTTTACAGAAAATATACCGGAATACGGAATCGAAATTTATCGATATAGACTCACGTCCAGATAAAGACCTTATCTTTAGCATTAACCCTGCGGGGTACTTTAACACCAACATGCTGCCCGCGTTCTGCACTATTTATAGTCTCGCCTTTTATCTGTATCGAAGAGACCTTTATTACAATGGCAGGTATATGTTTGCCTATAAATATTAGTTCATCGCCAATTTTAAACCCGGCATCTAAAACTTTAACTTCGGCGACACTGATGTTTTTATAGTATTTTGTCACTGTACCGACAAACGCTTTACGGCGGGTATGTTCAAGTCCCCGGCTAATATCAGTATCCGGCGAACCGGTATAAAAACCCGTTGAAAATCCTCTGGTATAAACCTTATACAGCTCAGCCATAAACTCATCTTTCATTTTTGGCGTAAGTTTTTTATTTTCGGCAATAATATCAACTGCCCGTCGATACACGCATGTTACGATGCCTACATATTCGGGCGCTCTGTTCCGGCCTTCGATCTTTAGGGCCACTACACCTGCCGATATTATTTCATCCAGTATCTCAATAGTACAAAGATCTTTTGGACTCAATAAGTAATCTTTACCTATAACATATTCCGCCTCACCTTCTATGTCTTTTATAATAAACTCTCTCCTGCACGGCTGAAGACATTCACCCCGATTAGCTGATTTATTAAAACTTTCCTGAGAAAGAAAACAGCGCCCCGATATACTCACACACATCGCACCATGCACAAATACCTCTATCCCGCAATTAAGTCTTTTTGAACTCAAATGTCCGGCAATATCTTTTATATCAGCAAGTGAACATTCCCTGGCCAAAACTATCCTGGATACACCCTCATTCGCATAATATTCAGCAGCTAATTTATTTGATACTCCGGCCTGAGTCGAAAGGTGTACGTTAAGTCCTAACGCCAAAGCCATTTTCATAACAGCTTTATCCCACAATATTATAGCGTCGATACCACAGGCCTTTGCGGCAGTAAGTATCTTCGAGATTTTAATTAACTCGGAATTCTTGACATTGATATTCAACGCTAAATATGCATTAACGCGGTTTTTATGCAGAAGCTCAACCACCTTGGATAATTCCGATAATTCAAAATTAACCGCTAAGTTGCGCATATTTATTGTCTTGATGCCGAAATATACTGAATTTGCACCGCTTTCGACGGCAGTAACTAAAGACGGCCAATCACCGGCAGGAACAACAAGCTCCGGACAGCAAGATGTTTTATTACCGCATGACATATCCATCTTCTTTATTGGTCTTTATTAAGATATAATGTTTGAGTAGGAAAAGCGAATTCTATATTATTTTCTTCAAAAGCCTGTTTTATTCCCAGATTAATTTCCTGCTGAATATCCATGTATATATTATAGTCTGAACTTAACACATAATAAACAACTTCATAATCAAGGCTGAAATCACCGTATTTATAAAAATGCGCACGATCAAAATAAGCCGATTCAATACTATTAATAATCTCTTTCACAAGATCCGGTATTTTCTTTAAACTATCCGATGACGTATTGTAAGTTACGCGAAAACTAAAAACTATACGCCGCTTTTCCATACGTTTATAATTACGTATACGTGAATTTGTCAGATCCATATTTGATAATACCAGCTGCTCGCCGCCCAAACTGCGTATCCGTGTAGTCTTTATCCCAATATGCTCAACCACACCCATATAGTCTGCCACAATAATAAAATCACCTACTTCAAAAGGACTATCCATCAATATCGCAAAATAACTAAATATGTCACCAAGCATAGCCTGCGCAGCCAAAGCAACCGCAATACCTCCGATACCAAGTCCGGCTATTACGGCAGAGACTTTAAAGCCCCAATTGTCAAATATAAAAACCAAAGCAAAACCCCATATAATAAAAGTAGCAAGCTTTAGTATACCGTTGAGACACGTCTGAACAGCCAGGTCTTTGCCTCGTTTTTTCCAATAAAGACCATAAAGATAGGCAAACAACTCGATAAATGCTTTTGCAATAAATATAGCGATAACCGCAATGAAAAGCTTGTTCCATAATTTAGCAAAAGAATCTGAAAGTGTAAGTGTTTTTACCGCAGAATAAAGTATTAAAAAATATAAAAAAGGTGATAAGACTTTCTGAAAAAGGTCAGCTACAAAATCATCTAGCGTATTGACAGTTTTTTTCGCAAGCACATACAAATGTTTAATACAAAAAAAACGTATAACCGTTAAAAAAAGCCATGCGGAGATTATCCCGACAATGACATAAGAATAACTCAACAACGTATTTCCAAGAATAGAGTTTTCGGAAAGAAACTTCAGCATAGTAGAAAAAACTACATTTTAGTTATTGCTTCATTGATCAACGGCAAAATACTTGTAATTTCTTCTTTTGTTACTCTACCAAGTTTAGTAAAACGAAAATTACCCTGTGCGTCTTTATTCTCACGTGTAATCTGCAGCTTTTTAGGACCGTTATTATATGAATAAACGCTCACTGTTATGCGTTCTGCGTCAGTTTCATAATTCTGCACAAACAAACATTCATCTAAATTCCTATCGTACGGCATAATACCCTCCTTTATTATATTAATATATATAATATAAATTTAGCATAGAACAAAAATTTATCAAGTTTTTTTTAAGGTAGGTCCGAAAGGATATTCGCAACAGCCTCGGCATCAGAAAAAGCACCTTTTTCATTAAATAATGACTCGGCGCTTTTAAAACTTCGTCTGGCTTCTACTGTTCTTGCAAAATAAAAATAAAGCATACCTAAAGAAGCGTGGATCTCAGGACGATTCCGATCTTTAGTTACCGCCATCTCAAAATACCTAAGCGCAGTCTCAAAATCCTTAAGATACAAATATATACGGGCAATTTCTTGATAACTATTCGGATACAAAGGGCTTATATCAATAGCTTTTTGGTATTGAGAAATACTCTGCCTATATTGTCCGGTACTTATATAATGTTTAGCAAGAAAAATAGCCTTCGCAGCATCAAGATGTAAAATACCGTTTTTATAATCACGTATTGTCTGCAACGAGCGTTTAAGGCTGGCTTCATCACCGCCAAGCAAAATAGATTTATTGAATAACTCGTTGGCGGTAAGAAAATCTCCGTTCAATGCGTATCCTATACCTTCTTTTTCAAGCATATCGGCATCTTCTTTAAGCTCAGCTTCATGATGATCGATAAACTTCTCAGGAACAACATCATCGATACTGTAAAGTCTGTCAAAATCGTAACGAACATCGACACCGTAAAAATCAATAACGATATATGATGATCCGAGTTCGACCTGATTACCGGAGACAGCTGTACCATTCTTAAGTTTTAACGTTACTGCGAATATTTGAGAGCAAAAAAAGAAAGATGAGATTAAAAATACTAATAATCTAGTCGTCATATGAATGTAAAACGGCATTTATGAGATCGTGTTTGCCTACTACACCTATAAGGGTCTTACCGTCATAAACCGGTATAGTATGTATATTTTTTTTATGCATTACAGCAACTGCCTTACCTACAGAGACATCTTTCTGCAAAGAAATAACTTCATCATGTATCTCCCTGCCTACCGGAGTATCGGCAATCTGTTTTAAACTTTTCTTACGCCCGAAACCTTTATCCATGACCTCATTAACAAGTCTAAGTACATCAGTTAGAGTGAATATCCCTTTAATAATATTTTTATCAAAATCCGATGTTACAATAATACCGTTTATCCTATAACGCAACAAAAGATGTGAAACTTCACCTATAGGCAAACTCTCTTTAACAGTTATCGGAGTAGGCGACATTATGTCCTGAAGAGTTAATTTTTCCATATCTCTTTTAATTTAAACTTATCGTAAATTTTACTAAAGTCAATACCACAAACCTCCGAATCTTTATATTTCGAACGTAACGTAATACTGGCATTAACCAAATCCTCACTATTTATACCGTTATTCAAAGCTATCCATACCTCTAAAAAAGCGGCAAGCTCATCTGCCACTTTGATCAACGCCCCGTCACGAATAGCGGTGCCTCCCTCATTTATATCACTGAATTCATTTTCAGTAAATAAGCGTATATCCTTATGCCAAGCTTCAGGTAAAAGATTATATATACGTTTTTCCATTTCTTCACGTTCATATTCGTGTATTAATTCCTCAATACCTTCGACAGAACGTTTAACAGGATTTATAACATCACGAGTCAATACTTCCGGCAAATCATGAAATAACGCAGTAAAATAATTATTATATATTCTAGTATTATCGGTTGTAAATTCCGTCATGAAAAAATATGTCATCATAGCGACAATAAGCATATGGCCCAAAACAGATGTTTCGGGAACACGATGCAGATGACTCCAACGTATCTGAAACCTTAACAATCCGCACAAATTAATGAAATAACGCAATTTTTGTGAAAATAAAAAATCCTGCATACATTGCAGGTCATGATAGGCCTCCTGTTTCCGGGCCAGATCTTTAGTTATCTCTCCAAACATATAACTGCAAGCTGACGGAACGAAATTAGATATTATGTCATATTCCCATTTAGTAGAATAAAAATGTGCTGCGCTTATTATCCTGCGGTTTATATTACGTTTTTCATCAACAAGATAATGCTTAAACCTTTCACAAAGCCCTTCATTCACCGGCTTAAGTAACGGTTCTATTTTATCGTACACCCAGTTATTAAGATGCCTGTATTTCTTCTTGTCTTGTTTGAGACGATGAAAAAGTTCAGGCTTAAGATCGGTCAAAACTATCCTCTGCAAAAACTCAAATATCCCTGCCTCGATTATCTCTTTCCATGAAAAATCAGGGTTACCCCGCGGCTCTTCCATTTTTCCCAAGACATACGCAACCATCATCTTATGAGATTGCTTGTCAAGCTCATAGAAATCAACCACGCGTATTTGGTCATTCCATCTGGACATATACGCCGCATCATATAATTTCAATAAAAGATCTGCATTTATCATAATATACCGTTATTTAGGATTTCGTTTCAACACCTGTATATATTTCTCAGAAAACTTATGTATTGTAACACGTTTGGCACCCAGCCCTATATCCTCAACGGTCTCCAAAGACCCGTTTAGCATATGTTTATACATCGGATAGAACAAGCAGAGAACGACTATCATCACAGGGATAAACATCAAAGTTAAAATAAGAAAAAATGAACTTATAAAAAATGCCAATACAAAAGACACACAAACTGCGACAGTAAGCGAAAATATCGCTAAAAAATCAACAAGATACGTGACCACATCTTTGGTTTCATTTATTTTTTTTATAAACATTAGTCATCTTTATTGTTCAAGTAATCACGTACATCGCCTATATCGCCTTCCCATAATTCTTCGGTTTCATGGGAGTCCGAAAAAACACTTTGCTCAAGCTCAACTGAATGAATTAACGCCGTACATATCTTCCGCGAACCGTCAAGTCCGCCGCTTTCAATATAAACATTCACAACGTCAAGATCGACAATACGTAATTGTCCGTTATCCAGAGTTATAAGATACCTCTGGTTCTTCGGATCATAAGTTATTTTGTTTAGTTTTATATCACGCGTCAAATAATACTCTTTCGCAGCATCACCTATTGCGCTTAAAACTTTCTTTAAATTGTAAGTAGGCATAAAATAATTATATATTTTATTTATAAAAAGGCAAGAAAATACGGGCAGCCGACTATAGTCGATTGCCCGTAAAGTAAATTCTAAATTATATGCTATCTGTTATTTTTTCTTCTTCTCTTCAATAACTTTTTCTGCTATTTCAAAAGGCACTTCAACATACTTCTCAAAATGCATAGAATAGGTCGCACGGCCACTGCTTAACGAACGCAGAGTAGTCGCATACCCGAACATCTCAGATAACGGCGCCTCGGCAGATATAATCTGCTGATTGCCTTTACTTTCTATTCCGAGAACTTTTCCGCGTCGCGAACAGATATTACCCACAACACCCCCTACGAACTCTTCAGGCGTGACTATTTCAAGAGACATTGAAGGTTCAAGTAATACAGGCGAAGCATGCATAAAACCGCGTTTAAAACATTCGTCAGCCGCTATCCTAAAGGCCATTTCTGAAGAATCTACATCATGGTACGAACCATCAATAAGATTAACACGAACATCAACTACAGGATACCCGGCAAAAACACCGCGCTGCATAGCCGCAATTATACCTTTTTCCACTGCAGGTATATACTCACGCGGGATGGAACCACCTGTAATGAGATTCTTAAACTCAAAACCTTCTCCGGGTTTACTTGGCTCAATTTCACAAACAACATGCCCATATTGACCGTGGCCACCAGACTGCTTAACATGCTTGTAGTTTTCAGTGACAGAACTCAATATTGTCTCTTTGTAAGCTACTTTCGGTTGTCCGACTACAGCCTTCACGCTAAACTCATGTTTAAGACGGTCAACAATAATCTCTAAATGAAGTTCGCCCATACCGGAAAGAATTGTCTCTTCCGTCTCTTTATCATATTCAACTGTAAAAGTAGGATCTTCCTCCGCAAGTCTGGCAAGAGCTTTGCCTAATTTCTCACGTTCAGATTTACTTTCGGGTTTTATACTTATAGAAATAACCGGTGCCGGAAACTCTATTGCTTCAAGAAGCATCTGATTTTCTTCCGAACATAGCGTATCACCGGTAACAGTACTGGTAAAACCTATTGCAGCGGCAATATCACCGGCATATAATATATCGCGTGCCTCACGTTGATTAGCATGCATCTGCATAATACGGCCTACACGCTCTTTTTTATCTTTGGTAACATTATATACATATGACCCAGATTCAATTTTTCCCGAATAAACCCGGAAATAAACAAGTTTGCCCATATGTGGATCGGCCTGTACTTTAAACGCAAGGGCCGTAAAAGGTGCATCATCATCTGCTTTACGCGAGATCGTTTTTTCCGCATCATTTACGTCGGTACCGGTTATATCAGGAAGATCAATTGGTGACGGCAGATAATCTACGACAGCATCTAACAACTGCTGCACACCTTTATTTTTAAACGCCGACCCGCACAATGCAGGTACGATCTGATTTGCTAGCGTTCCTTTACGAATAGCTTTCATCAACTCATCAGCCGTTATACTTTCACCGCCTTCAAGATATTTTTCCATCAAAGAATCATCAAGTTCAACAGCCTTTTCCAACATTATGTGTTGGTATTCTTTTGCTTTTTCAATAATGTCCTGAGGGATATCTTCCAAATGAAATTCCTTACCCTGTGTAGCATCATCAAAGACACAAGCTTTCATCTGCAGTAAATCAACCACTCCTCGAAAATTATCTTCTGCCCCTATAGGTATCTGTAAAGGTATAACATTCGCTTCAAGATCTTTGGTTATTCCCTCGATAACTTCATAAAAATTAGCACCTATGCGGTCCATTTTATTAACAAACGCTATCTTAGGTACATTGTATTTTTCTGACTGGCGCCAAACCGTTTCGCTCTGAGGTTCAACACCTCCGACAGCACAAAACACAGCAACGGCACCGTCTAAAATGCGCAAAGAACGTTCAACTTCTACCGTAAAATCAACGTGTCCCGGTGTATCAATGATATTTATACGGTGATTTTTCCAAAAACAAGTAGTAGCCGCAGACGTTATAGTTATTCCCCGTTCCTGTTCCTGTTTCATCCAGTCCATCTGTGCGGCGCCATCGTGTACTTCGCCAATTTTATGTGATTTACCCGTATAATACAGGATATGTTCAGTAACCGTTGTTTTTCCTGCATCAATATGGGCCATGATCCCTATATTCCGCACTTTATCGATACTTACTTGTCTAGCCATAACATCTCTCCTTTATAATTCATATTTTAATATTTGAGGGCTTATTATAATAAAAAATACAAAAAAATCAATATAATTCTATAGACCATAATGTTAAAGCGTTTTTACCACTACCAACTCCAAACCCGCATTGGAGTTGGGCTACTACCTACTAATCCTTACCGCTGAATTTTAAGATAACTGGCGTATCCGTAAGGTATCAGACCTCCAAACTTAGCATCATCAAAAATACCAAGAACCTTAGTATAAAGGTAAAATTAAACACTTACGATTACAAACCCGATTTCTCTTCACGTAACGCCATTATTCGATGTAATACAGGCGGATGAGTATATTCCGTAAATACCTTTAATTTGTGCGGCGTAAGATTATTGAGACTATCTGAAGAAAGTTTTTTCAGTGCAGCTATCAAGTATTCACTATCCCCTGTAGAGGTTAACGCATATTTATCCGCTTCAAACTCATGTGCCCTAGAAAACCAATTTGACAAAATACCAAATAAATAGTTCACCGGATTATAGACAAACAAAAAAAGAAATAAACCCATGTGAACCGTGAAATTATCAATACCGATAAATGAATGAACATATTCAGACGAAATGAACCCCTGCATAAGGATAAACATTACAGCAGAAGTCACTAATGAGATCAACAATCCTTTAAGCATATGTTTTTTCTTATAATGACCTACTTCATGCGCAAGAACAGCGACGATCTCGGATACCGAAAAATTATTTATCAGATTATCGAAAAGACCAATCCGTTTATTTCTTCCAAACCCTGTAAAAAAGGCATTCGGCTTAGTAGTACGTTTTGAAGCATTGACTGAAAAAATACCTCTAATAGTATAATTCTGCCCGGAAATATATTTCTCAATTTCGTTTTTAAGTTCTCCGTCATCTAATGCAACAAACTTATAAAAAAGCGGTAAAATGAGTACCGGCGAAATATAAACCACAAATAATTCAAAGAACGCAACTGTTAAAAGACACCATAGCCACGTCAATGTACCGGCAATATTAAAAAAATAAAGAACACAAAATAATAATACCCCGCCCAAAACTAACGATAAAAAAATCTTTTTTATAAAATCCATGAAAAAGATCCGACCGTTCATTTTATTGAAGCCGTATTTGGCTTCTATAACAAACGTTGTATATGCCGAAAACGGTAAACAAAAAACTTCAGAACAAACATACAAAATCAAAAAGAAGATAACACCCTGAAAAATCTGATTATCAGTCACATAGCCAACAGCATCCTGTAAATACAAAAAACCGCCGAAATAAAGAAAGAGTATCACAACTGCCGTCACGGCCCCGTTTTCTACAATACTGAGAAAAGTCTTATCTTTAAGATAGTTCTGCGAAGCAGCGTATTTATCGGAAAGATATATTTCCTTAAATTCATCAGGAACAACAGGATCAAACACTTTTAAGTTCAAAACATCGACTGTTGCTTGAAATAAAAACAAAATTATAGTCAGCAATATTATAAACGTTATAAACATACATCATCCTCCATTTCATTTGTGGTATTATATAGCCAGCACTTAATAAATCAAAATAATAATTTTCATATTGACTCAATCAAATAAAAGTATTAAGTTAAATTGTAATGAGAAAATGGTATTTTCATAAGTTTATATCGCAAAAAACGGCCATCTTAACCATATTGCTTCTTTTGCCCATTGTGTCAGTTCATCCACAACCGCCCAAGGATAACGCAATAACAACACTAGATTTGGCTTTTCGTTCTTCAGTAAAAGTTATAGTCGATAATACTCTAAACGTTAAAGGGCCCTCCGGATTAGTAAGAACACCTGACAATAGATTAGTGAAACTTGATAAAATACGCACGCTTAACTATCGACGTACCGGTGTCGGCGTAATTGCAACAGCATCCGGGATAATAATAACAAACGCGCATATAGTCAAAGACGGCGGACGAATAAAAATCATCTTCGCTGATAACACCGAAACTACCGCTCAGCCTTTGTGGCTGAATGTCCCGGACGATATTGCATTTCTAAAGATTGCTAAGCCTGATAAATTCGTATACATAACCTTTTCCAACTCGAATAATACAAAAACACAGCAAGACATTTACACAATAGGCAGTTCTAAATTTATTAAAGGTCAGATGACACGCGGAAAAATAACAGGTATAGGCCGGCAAAAACAAACACCAAAAAATATCGCAATGATACAAACTTCTATTTCGATATATAAAGGCGACAGCGGCTCGCCGTTATTCGATAAAAAAGGAGAATTTATAGGTATGCTAAGCGCCAAACAGACCAACAGCCCTTATTATAGCATAGCCATACCTGCAAATATAATCGCACAACATCTTTTAAATTATATGAAATCAGAAAAGAAGCTATAAGTCGTAAGCTCTAAGCTTTACGCCTACTTAAAAAGTCATTTATTTTATAGGTAGATACTTGAGCAAACCTTGCAACCTTATATTGTTTTTCATCTTCGGTAATCAATATAGCAGAATGTTTTTTAGCAATTAAAATATAAATTAAATCGCCAGCTTTTATATATGGAACATTTAAATCCATATATTCTTTGATAAAATTTTTATCAATATAAACCACTTTTGGAGATAGCAAACAAAACTTGTTCAATATATCATCAGTTTTAAAATTATTATTGAGTCTCTCGTTTTCAATTGCAGTTTTAAGCTCTAACACAGCATATATTGGTATTGTTATATTAATTTTATTTGATTTAATATACTGCTCTAACCTAAAAGCCAACTCATGGCGTTTTCTAGAAACAATAAACATATCTGTTAGGACAGATGCGTCAAGGACTACTTCCATTCTTTGTCTTTCACACTTATAGCTTAAAACTTATAGCTAAGATTATTTCTCTTCACTTTTACGTTTCTTGACTTCTTCAACTATTTTAGCTGTCGCCTCACTAGGCACCGGCTCATACCTTGAAAACTTCAAAGAAAAAGTTGCTCTACCGCTACTCAACGATCTAAAAGTCTGAGCATACCCGAACATCTCTGAAAGCGGCGCTTCAGCTTTTATCTCTTTCTGCGAGCCGTTGACATCCATACTAAGGATTTTCCCTCGTTTGGAACATATATATCCAACAATATTGCTTACATATTCCTCAGGAGTAAGAACGCTGATCTCCATATACGGTTCAAGCAATATCGGCCCGGCATCCATAAACGTATTTTTAAAACATGTACGAGCCGCGACTTTAAACGCCAACTCAGACGAATCAACTTCATGATATGAACCGTCAAGCAATGTAGCCTTCACATCTACAACAGGATATCCTGCCAATATACCGCCTTTCATTGCTTCAATAAAGCCTTTCTCCACTGCCGGTATATATGTCTGCGGGATAGCCCCGCCTTTTATTTTATTCTCAAAAACAAAACCGGCACTCCGATCCAACGGTTCAATTTTCATTACAACATGTCCGTACTGCCCACGTCCGCCTGTCTGCTTAACATGTTTATATTCGCCTTCTTTAGATAAACTGAGCGTTTCTTTATAGGATACTTTCGGAGGGCTGACATCTGCATTAACTTTGAACTCCGTTTTTATCCTGTCTACAATGATCTCAAGATGCAGCTCACCCATCCCTGACAATATAATCTCGTTTGTCTCCTGATCTGTTTCAACAGTAAAGGTCGGATCTTCTTCAACTAATTTCATTATCGCTTTATTAAGTTTATCCTGATCCTGCCGGCTTCTCGGTGTAACACTTATAGATACGACAGGGACAGGAAACTCTATTGTCTCAAGAATAACCGGCCGATTAACCGAACATAAAGTATCTCCCGTAGTCGTATTGTTTAATCCAACAGCTGCAGCAATATCTCCGGCAGCAATAACATTAATATTTTCTTTCTGATTTGCATGCATCTGTAAAATACGACCTATACGCTCTTTCTTGCCTTTCGTAGCGTTAAAGACATAGGACCCTGCCTGCAAACATCCCGAATAAACCCGGAAATAAATCAATTTGCCCACATGCGGATCGGCTTGGACCTTAAATGCTAAGGCAGAAAAGGGTTCATTCGTAGCCGCTGATATAACTATCTTTTTTTCATGATCAGCCGGATCATCCGCCTCAATAGGCGGCAAATCAATAGGTGACGGTAGAAAATCTTTAACAGCATCTAACAAAGTCTGCACGCCTTTATTTTTTAAAGCTGAGCCACACAATATCGGTACAAGTTTATTGGTAACAGTTCCTTTACGCAATGCTTTACGAACCTCATCTTTCGTAACAGACTCCGGCCCTTTAAGATATTTCTCCATAAGACCTTCATCAACCTCTAGAGCCTTATCTATCAGCTTTTGATGATACTCTTTTACTTTTTCAGCTATATCAGACGGAATATCTATTTCTTCAATTTCCTTACCAAGATCATCTTTATACATATACGCTTTGCCTTCTATCAAATCAACAAAGCCTTTAAATTCGCTCTCAGCACCTATCGGTAACTGAATAACCGCGACATTAGCTTCAAGCCTATTCTCAATACTGTTGACAACCTTAAAAAAATCAGCACCCATCCTATCCATTTTATTAATAAAGGCAATCTTAGGTACATGATATTTATCCGACTGACGCCAAACAGTTTCAGATTGTGCCTCAACGCCACCCACCGCACAAAAAACAACAACCGCGCCGTCCAAAACCCGCAAAGAACGTTCTACCTCAGCGGTAAAATCAACGTGCCCCGGTGTATCAATGATATTTATACGTGTATCTTTCCAAAAACAGGTAGTAGCCGCGGACGTAATAGTAATACCTCGTTCTTGTTCCTGCTTCATCCAATCCATCTGCGCAGCACCATCATGAACTTCTCCGATCTTATGCGACTTCCCTGTATAAAATAATATACGTTCGCTTATTGTTGTTTTTCCTGAATCTATATGCGCAATTATCCCGATATTGCGTAGTTTTTCAAAATCAACAGAAATATCAAGGTCTTCATCATCATCCGCGTGTGCATTTATAACCGCATTATCCAAAGAAACGTCATCCCGAGATTCACTAACTTTACCATTATTTGTCTCCGGCACAATTTCTATAACTTTATCCGGGGAGATTGCAACATCGTCCGATAAGACATCATCCGATAAGACCTCATCCTCAACAGACAGACCATGTTCAGAAACATTCTCATCGGATAACATCTCTGCTTCAGTATCGCTAATCGATTGAGTATCTTCATCCGTATCCGTAATAATTTCTTTTTCAATTGGTCCAATAACTCTTGAGCTCTTAAGTTCATCAATAGTTTTTTTTAATTCATCAACCAAGCTATCTCTATGCTCAAGCTGTTTACCTCGATAATCTAAATCGCCTTTGAGTATCTCAAACTCCTCTTCAAGTGCGTGATATTCATCTCTTGATACCCAGTCGCTCTGTTCCATTTTACGTAACGCGTCATTAAGCTTACTTTTAACTGCTTGTTCACTTTTTAATACCGTATCAAGCCTATCTGTCAAAATACGTATTTCTTTATCTTTTTCAAAAGACTTATTGGTAAGATCGGAAATGTCACTCTGTAAATCAGAATTTTCACTTTTTATTTTTATGTTTTTAGAAAATTCTCTCTCAAGTTCAATATCTTTGTCAATAATACGTTGTTTGAGCTCAGCAAGCTGGTTATACAATTTTTCAACCTGTTTCTTCTCTTTCTCTTCCCACTCTTTCTCCTTAGATATTGCAGTTTCAAGTTCAGAGTTTTTCTTAGACAATAAGGCTATCTTCTTTGTTTTTTCATCTATATCTTTATCCGCCAGCTCAAGTTTTGCGTTAAGTCCCGATAACTGTTCTTTCAACTTTTCGCCATGTTCTCTTAAATTTTGAACAGTTTGTTTAAGATTTTCTTTGTCAACTTTCTGTTTTCGTTTTTTAGGGTTGGGTTGATTAACCGCATAAAGACTCAAGCCCACACCGGCAAGCACCAATACTGCTAAAATAAATTCCATTTGCTCTCCCCGAAAGAATTTTGTAAGTTATAAGTATTTATAATAACATATAACTCGCACCGATTTCAACTCAATTTTGAAATAGTGCTCCGCCAGTAAATAGTCGATAGATACCTTGTCGTGAAGATATTGAAAAAATTTATAATTATTGCTTATTTGTTAAAGACCCTTGACTTTTCAAACGACAAAAAACTATCTATAAATAAAAAGTTTAATAAACCAATCTCGCATTATACATTTCCAGCGACACTCCTAACTTTACATTTCGAGCAACACTCGAAATGTAAAGAAGATATCCTAAACCAAAGAAAGTGTGAATTATGCAAAACCTAAAACTTAACATTTTCGCGTGATAAAAGATTAACATCTTGACTTAGTAATAACACTACTTAACATGTAGTTCCACAGAATCTTTAGCATTATATCTTTACGTTCTAATATAAACAGTCCGTGCAGCTCCTTACAAACCTATATGTATATAGTCATATTTGCCTACTGGAGATATACAATACCTATTAATACATCACAACCACTGTCTCCCTTTTTTCCACACTTTAACAGCTCTTATTTCAAGTGTCTGCCAGTCTGCAGGCAATAGCACTGGCGGACACAGTAAGCCGACAACGCTAACGGCTCCAACAACATTAATATAAACTATCGGGTTAGTCCCCTAAGTAATACACACGGGAAACGGCTAAAAACTAAAGACTAATTTCCCTTGACCTTTATACAACAATAAGTAAAATAATATTACTTTCTTTATGTATAAACGAATAATTTCAATCTTTAGCATAGGAGTTATTATCATGCAAACACAAGGCCTTTGCGCGTTCAATCCTCATATCACAAAACAAAAACTTAAAAACGGGATGGTCTGCCTTATTGATGAACGCCCCAAAACCAAGATGTTTGCCGTAAATATACGAATAAACGCCGGAAGTTCAACGGAAGATATGTTCCTGGGCACAGGCATATCTCACCTTGCAGAGCATATGGCCTTTAAAGCAACCCGCAATTATCCCGTGGGCGAAATAGAAAAAAAAATAAAATCATTCGGTGGAACTACGAATGCCTCTACATCTTATGATTCAACATCCTTCTATATTTTGGCACCATCAGAACATTTCTCTGAAATAATTGAAATACTGAAAGAAATGATCTTTTTCCCCATAGCAAACGACAAAGAGTTTGAAGATGAAAAAAGCGTTATATTGAAAGAATTGATAATGTATAACGACCGGCCTGAATCTAAAATATCGGAACTGCTTTTTGATACCGCATATATCGCACACCCTTACAAACATCCGATTATCGGACATGAAGAAAATTTCAAATTATTAACCTATAAAAACTTGTCTGATTACCGTGATAAATATTATGTACCCAACAATATGGTACTTTCTATAGTTGGCGACATAAAAACACAGCCTGCCTTAGATATACTTGAAAACGTTTTTTCGGAAATAAAAACCAATAAATACCCAACCACAATACTGCAAAACGAGCCAGAACAGATAATAAATCGTGCGGCATCTCAAACCGACGAGATATCAGTAGCGTATATAGCTTACGGATACCCCAGTGTCCCGTTGTTAGATAAAGATCTGTTCGCGCTGGATATTTTAGCCTCAATCCTTGGCCGTGGGGACGGATCAAGGCTAAATAAAAAAATAGTAAAAGAAAAACAACTGGCAAGAACTGTCTCGGCTTCAAATTACACGCCGAAATCAAAAGGTCTATTTGTTATCGAAACAATTGCCGACCCGGAAAATATTGATACAGTGAACGAACTTATAAAAAACGAGATCGAAACAATAAAAACAAAGCCTGTCTCAACTGATGAACTTCAAAAAGCCAAAGCATTACTGATAAGTGATAATATATTTGACCAGGAAGATCTGGTCAATGTTGCCGCGACCCTTACGCGTGATGAGATGTTTACCGGCGATTTTCTTTTTAGCGAAAAATACATAGAAAAAATAAATGAGGTAACTCCTGATGAGATAGCTGACGCCGCAAAAAAATATTTAAACAACAAAAACGAAAATTACGTGACTATTCTCCCTAAAAACTTTACACAGCCCGAACAAACAAAACCTTACGATTTCATACTCCCTAACTCCGAAACTACCAAACGGACAAAACTTAAAAATGGGCTAACCATATTAGCTGCTAAAAACAATCAAACAGAAACAGCAGTAATCTCGCTCGCGGTAGCTGCAGGCTTACGCGCAGAAAACGAAAAAAATAACGGTATATCACAAATAACTTCGCAGATGCTCCTTAAAGGCACAACTACCCGTTCCGAATCAGAAATAAAAGAAGCCTTCGAACAACGCGGCGGGCATATACACTCATTAAGCGGCAAAAATACAATTCTTATCACAGCCCAAATCTTAAAAAAAGACATCCCTTTTGCTCTGGAAATTTTAGCCGATATAATAAAAAATTCTAATTTCCCGGAAAATGAATTCGAAAAAGTTAAACAACTGGCATTATACGACATTAAACTGGAAGATGACGATATCTTTTTAACTGCTAAAAAAGCTTTGCGCAAAGAACTTTTCATTGAACCGCCCTATTCTATGAGTGAAAGCGGTACTAAAGATAGTATAAACTCCATTACACTAGACAACGTAAAAGAATTCTTTTCAAAATACGTTATAACAGGAACCATGAGTCTTTCTATATGCGGAGATATCGACTACGCAGAAATATTCCCTCTTATTGAACTAAACTTCTCCGATATAGAGAAAAAAAACAACGAGATTCTTTCTGAGATCAAAGTTCCTGCCGTTACTGGCAGCAAAACAGTAAACATACCGATGCAACGTGACGAAAACATAATTATACTGGGTTTTAATGGAATACCTTTCAAAAATCCCGAACGTTTTTCTTTCGAAATATTGAGTTCAATCCTGTCAAGTATGGGTGGACGGCTATTCCATGAGATACGGAATAATCTAGGCCTATCATATACACAAGGTTTTTTTTCAAGTCCTGAATATGATACCGGGAGTTTTGGATTTTTTGTCGCTACTTCGCCTCAAAATACCCAAAAAGTTATTAATGCTTTGAAAAAAGAAATCCAGAAACTAATAGATACCGGTATATCTCAAAAAGAACTTGACGATGCAAAGACTTCGCTTATTACCGGTAACAGGACATCCCTTTTACACAACAAAAACGTATCGTCCTCAATGGCAATAAACGAAACTCTGGAAATGGGGTACACCGAACTGTTTGAATATGAAAATAACATAAAAAATATCAAATTGTCCGACATAAATAAAATAATTGATAAATATCTGACGCAGGAATATGTGACATTAATAGTAGGCCCCGAAAACAAAAAGTAATTTTCAGTTATGCAGAACGTAACACCCATGCAGAAACAATATCTGCAAATAAAAGACAAATATAAAGATTGCATCCTCTTCTTCCGCCTTGGGGATTTTTATGAAATGTTCTATGACGATGCCGTAACTGCAAGCAAAATACTGGACCTGGTATTAACTTCACGAGGCACAACAGAAAAAAATAAATACCCTATGTGCGGTATACCTTTTCATGCTGCCGACAATTATATACCCAAACTTATTAAGGCGGGTAAAAAAGTAGCGATATGTGAACAAGTAGAAAACCCCCAAGATGCCGTCGGAATTGTCAAACGTGACGTTATCAGAATAATTTCATCCGGCACCTATATTGAAGAAAACGCGCCCAACACAAAATATATACTATCTTTATCACCGTTCAAAAAATCTATTGGCGTAGCTTTTATCTCTACAGTTGGCGGAAAATTATATGTAAACCGTTATTCGTCTAAAACGGATATATCCCAACTAATGTCATGCTTACATATAACTGAATGCATCTTCCCCGAAAGTTTCAATGACGAAGTAAAAAATATTATCAAAGCGTCATCTATCAGTTCTGATGATATCCTAATGTCACCCCGCCAAGACTGGCATTTCGATTACGAAATGTCAAAAAAATCCTTATTAAACCAATTTGATGTACTGAACCTTTCGGGTTTCGGCATTGAAGATAACCCCGAAGCCGTATGTGCTTCCGGTGGACTACTTGAATACCTTAAGTTGATGAACAAACAACCGTTAAAACATATCTCAGCATTATCCGTATATAATCATTCCGAGTATACTTTTATATCATCAAGCGCCATTAAAGGTCTTGACATATCCGGCCTCTTCAACGTTATAGATTATACAGTAACCGCAATGGGAAAAAGAACACTGTCTTTTTGGGTACACCATCCGTTAAAAGATACCTCCTCTATAGAAAAACGTCAAAATGCCGTCAAACTGCTGCATGTCAATAAGAACATATCTGAAAGCATATTAAAAATCCTTAAATCTTTCCCCGACATTGAAAAGAACATATCCCGTCTAAGTTGCGGATACACACAAGCAAAAGATTTCCTGGCATTACGGAACGCTCTTTTAAAAGTACCTTTACTGCTGCAAAACCTGGCTCACTTAAAAACACAAAATGACCTTTTATCATTAAACGATATAACGCAACTTCGTTTACTGCTGGCAAGAAGTATCAATCCCGACATGCCATTATCCAATTATGAAGGTAAAGTGATCCAGAAAGGTTATAATATAGAATTGGATAATATACGAGATATACAAGAGAACGCCTCAAAGCGTTTAAAAGACCTCCAGGCTCGTGAAATAAAAAAAACCGGCATTAATTCCCTAAAAATCGGATTTAATAAAATCTTCGGATACTATATTGAAATAACAAAATCGAACCTCTCATCTATAGGCCCTGACTATATACGTAAACAGACGCTGGTAAACGCTGAACGATTCATTACTCCCGAACTCAAAGAATTTGAAGAAACAATGCTGACTGCACAGGAAAAAGTCCTTTCGTTAGAAGAAAAACTTATAAAGGAAATAAAAAACACGATACTTTCATACTCAAGTCAGCTATCTGAATTGGCTTCATCAATAGCAAATATAGACAGTCTCAATGCTCTAGCCTATCTATCACATAAAAAAGACTATATATTGCCGAAAATAAATAATTTAACCAGCATAAATATAATCGACGGCCGTCATCCGCTTGTAGAAGATACAGTTGCCGACTTTATACCTAACGATACTGTTCTTGACTGTGACGATAACCATCTTTTGTTGATAACAGGTCCTAACATGGCAGGTAAATCTACTTACATACGTCAAACAGCCTTATTAGTAATACTGGCACAAATAGGAAGCTATATACCCGCAAAAACAGCCGAAATCGGCATTGTAGATAAGATATTCACACGTATAGGCGCACAAGACAATATTGACAAAGGACAAAGCACTTTCATGGTCGAAATGAGCGAAACAGCCGAAATAATTAATAATCTGTCATCAAACAGCTTGGTAATCTTAGACGAAATCGGACGGGGCACAAGCACATTCGACGGATTGAGCCTTGCATGGTCAATAGCTGACTACCTCGGGAAAAAACACGTACGTACACTTTTTGCAACTCATTTTCACGAGTTGACCGCTTTGAAAAATGACTTTAAAGGAATGAAGAACTACAATGTATCGGTAAAAGAATGGCAAGACAAGATCATTTTCTTACATAAAATTATATCCGGCGCAGCCGACGATAGTTACGGCATATACGTAGCTAAACTTGCCGGCATACCCAAAGAGATAATCAATCACGCTAAACATATTCTTCTGAACCTTGAGACATCAGGCAATCTGGAAGATCATATACGAATGAAAAAACATAAAGAAATACAGCCTACGTTATTTGATAAGCACGTACCATCTGCGACAACACCTATAATAGATGAGCTTTCTGAACTTGATATAAATACATTGACGCCTCTCGATGCCCTGAATAAAATAACTCAATGGCAAAAAAGGATAAATAATAATGGCTAAAGTAAATCTTTTATCCCCTGATATCATAAGTAAAATAGCTGCAGGCGAAGTGATTGACCGCCCATCGTCAATAATAAAAGAATTGCTCGAAAACTCTATAGATGCAGAAGCCGGTAATATCGAAATACACCTAAAACAATCGGGAAAAAAAGAAATAATCATACGTGATAACGGCACAGGGATAGAACCGGATGATATAGAAACAATATTCAAACGCCACTCAACAAGTAAAATAAAACAAACAGCTGACCTTTACAATATCGCCACACTTGGTTTCCGCGGCGAGGCTCTTTACAGTATCTCTTCCGTATCAGATATAACAATAAAAAGCAAAACCCTGGAATCAGAAACTGGTTGGCAAATAAACATGCGCGCTAACGAAAAAATATCACTCACACCCATTGCCATGTCAAACGGGACAGAAATAACCGTTAAAGAAATATTCTTTAACACACCGGCCAGAAAAAAATTCCTTAAAACCGATTCTACGGAATTACATAATATTATAGGTGTTTTAACTCCATATATGCTTCTGTTTCCCGGAAAAACTTTCAAGCTTACAAACAATAAAAAAACTATATTGGACGCGCCGGAACCGTCACAAAAAACAGCACGTATATCCGAAATACTAAAACTAAACAAAAACGACATAATACACCGTTCACTCAAGCTTGCCGAGTACAGTATGTCAATTGATTTTTTTCTCGGTAGTATAAACATCCAGCAGCCTAGAAAGACCATGCAGTTTGTTTTTGTCAATAACCGGCCCGTATACAACTACCGCATACCATTCCAAATAAACCAGGCATACAGGACATTGTTGCCTCAAAATATATTTCCTTTTTTTGCGATATTCATATCTATGCCGCCAGAAGATATAGATTCCAACATTCACCCCAGTAAAAAAGAAATACAAATAAAAGACGAACAAAGAATAGCGCAAATATTGCGATACAAATGTCAAGACATAATCCTTACTGATTCTGATCCAAAACAAGCAGTACTACTGCCGGTTAATCAAGAAAATAAACTGGACTTCCCCCGTCTCATAGATACAATTTTTGAACCTTCGGATCCTTACAAAAAACCAACCCCCTACACTGACACCGCGTCCGCCTTGCCGGCAATCCCTGAAAAAAATGCTAAAACCCCCGTTTTGGATATGTCACTCATAAAAATAAGACCGAACACATTAAAAGAAAAACTCCACACAGCTCAATATATAGGTAGTTATATAAAAAAATATTTATTTTTTGAATCCGGCACTTCATTATTAATTGCTGATCAACACGCTGCGCAGGAACGTATAACATATGAAGCACTGATCTCTCAAATAGAAAAAAGTAAAATAGAAATACAGCCTCTGCTTTCACCTATAACTATGAAAATATCAGCCCAGGAGATGGTCATATGGGAAATAATACATGATAAGTTGAAAGAGTTCGGTTTTGAAACTACGCTGTGGTCATCCGACACAATAGCTTTACATGCCTATCCCATGTTAATAAAAAAACCCCAGACAGCTTTACTTAATTTTTTATCTCCTGACACAAAAAACGATCGGCAATTGGATACCGAGACCATAGCGAAAAGAGCATGCAAAGGCTCACTGACTGCCGGATATGATATGTCCCCGCAACAAGCAGATTATATAATAAAAAACCTCTTAAAATGTAAGGACCCATTCACCTGCCCGCACGGCCGTCCGACCTTGATAGAAATAAAAGAGCCTGTGTTTGAAAAACAATTCTTACGAATATAACACATATTTTTTCACATAACGCCCAACATGCTACTTGTATAATTACACGCTTATAGTAAAATAAATTCCATGACACTCTATATACTCATATTTCTTGGTATAATTTTTTTCTCCATCGGTATAATCCTGGTACTAAAAAACGTATTCCTAGTTTCGCACTATAAGAATCAAGCTCTTTCACTTAAAAAAAAATATGATGAGACATTACATGAAATAAACGATCAACAAACACGAATAAAAAATGACTTCAAAGATTCTAATAAAAAAATAGCCGAGCTTTCAAAAAAACTCCAGGAAACAACTGCCGAAAAAGACGTTCAGATCTCAAAATTAGAGAATGAATTAGCAAAAAAACAAACAACAAGTACAGACAACGCTCCGGCCCACAATGACCATGAAATAAAGACCTTACGCGAGACATTATCAGAAAAGTATGAAATAATAAAACAACTTAATCAAGAAATCTTATCATTTAAAAAAAATATGTCGGAAAGCCCGAAAAACTCAGATAATGCCAACACTTTAAAAAACGAATTAACTTTTTCTCATGAAGAAGTTAAAAAACTAAAAATACAAATTATTGATCTGGAGACTAAATTAAGCGCAACCGAACAAGCATTATCCTTCGCCAACAACCAGTTAAAATGTTTTTCTGAAAACGAGCCCGATAATACCGAAGATATCCTGAAAAGTAAACCGATAATAATGTCCGCGCCTGCCTCTACGGAAAAAACCATACCCGCTGAAAATCTAAACGGTCCTACGCCTTCCGCAGGCCAAACGGATAAAGACAACGAGAAAAAATCTTTGCTATCGATATTAGATAACGAAAAAAAGAAAGAAAAAGAAGAAAATGAAAAATAAGAAAGCATTATCCCATATTCTTGGAGTAATATTATTGTTTTTATCAGGCATATGCTTAATGACTGCCATATACATGCAAGACACAAAGTATAACACGAAAACGTTTGAGCCTTTAACATCCACTTTATGGAATCATGACGGTAAACTTATAATAAACTCAGGTTACAAAAATAACCTAAAAGAAAACCAAATATTCATTATAACTGAGGGCACAAAGATAATAGGTGTGATCAAAGCACTTAATGTAGAAGAAAATATATCAAATGCCGTTCTTCTGACTTCTGAAATATCGAAACTTGACAAAGAATACTATACTATATCAAAACTTAACATTATTTAAGTTCTTCGTTACATAAAGATCTGAGTTTATCAATATCAGACTTAAGTAATTTTATCTTCAACAAATAATCTTCACTCTTAGAATCCTCATAAACCGGTGTAATCTCTTTTTCACGTCCATAAAGATAATATTCATCATAGGAGATCGGCTCATTACTTTTTTTAAACTCCTGTTGGTTCAACTCTATATCGCGCGTAAAATCGCTACTTATTTCACCCGAAATATCTGTTGCCTGTAGTTTCCCATTATCAGTATCGGCTGATATTTCTTTTTTGACATTTTCATAGTTTGCCTTTAATTGTTCTTTTTCCATGTCATGTTTTTCTGAATTTCTGACAAACCTGTCGGTCAAGCCATCCAGTTCAGTCTTTAATTTTTCTATTATAATCTGCTTACCCGCATTCTCAGCCTCCAATTCCTCTACACGTTCCTTTAACCCCTTGCAATAGGCATCAGTTTTTGCGCTACCATCAGATATTTTTTTATTGAGACTATCTATTATTTTTTCTTTATCCGAATTATCTTTCTCTAATCCCATTATTTTTTTATGCAATTCGTTTTGAACATTTTCAATAAAATTATTAAAAGAAATATTTTCATTCTTCAGATTATCGTTTTCCCGCTTAAGATCGCCTATCTCAGCTTCAAGGTTCTTAATAACCGTTATATCCGAATCTATATTCCTGTTCTTATGAGTAATCTCTCCTTTTAATTCTGATACTTGGTCGGTTAAAAACGTATTCTGTGCGATAAGTTCTTTATTTCTACCTTCAATTTTTAATTTTTCCTCAATAATAACGGCAGAAGATTCTTTGTCCAAAACAATTTTTGTAGTTAATTCCTCTAACTTGGACCTGAGTTCTTCATTTTCCAATTCTATTTTTTTATATGCACTGTCGGATTCATTTAAATTTAACCCGAATTCACGCAAATCATCTTCTAGTTTTTTATTTTTATTGCTCAGCGTTTCAACCTGCCCGGCCAAAACTTTATTAGCAGCCGCTAATCCCTTATAATTATCGAAATCCTTCTTAGATTGTTCACTATCTTTTTTTAATTTAGCCAACTGTTCGGACAACAATTTATTAGCATCCGTCAAACGCTCCACCACCTTAGTATTATCTTTAAAACCTGCCGTAACATCGGCAAGTTCTTTGCGGGCAGTATCCAATTCTTTTTTGCTTTTATCGGTCAAATCCACCTGCTGATTAAGCTGTGTCAATAAATCATTGTTCATTTCTTTGTATTTCTGTATGTCTTGCATTGTCGCCGCTGTCTGCTTATTCGACATCGCATTGTCCTTTAATAAGCTTATTTCTTTTTTCGCCTCAATAGTCTCCTTCTTTAGCCGCGCATTTTCATCTTTAAGACGCTCAATAACGGTCTCGTATCCGCTTGCGTCATGTTCCTTGTCAGCCTGTGATACCTCAGATTCGATTTGATCTTTTGCCTCAGCCATAGCAATGCGTGTCTGAAATGCTTCCACCTGTCTCTTTAAAACTTCATTTTCATTACGCAAAACTTCAGCCTCGCGCTTGAGCAACAAAACATTTTTTTCACTTTCGCTCATCTGTTCTTCAAAATCCGAAGCCATTTCAATCATATAATCATCTTTTTCCTTAACTTTATTTGTTAAAAAAATTACCCTGTCCCTTAAGTCAGCAAGCTCAGAGCTCTGTCCAGCTTTAAAAGGTTTATTAATATCATTTAACTGTTTTTTTAATGCAACTATCTGCCGCTCATTGTCGAGCTTACTGTCAACAAGCATACTTTTCTCAAGTTCATATTGTTTATTTAGAGCTTCAATCTGGGCAAGTTTATTCTGATAATCTTTTTCACTATCACCGGCTTTAACAGCTGTTTCTTTATATTTCTGTGCTTCAGATACAGCTTTCTCCTTTGCCTGTATTAAAGTCTTAATATCCGCCCTGTACTTCTCAATTTCTTTACTTGCAGATTCTAGAGCCTGATTTAATTTATTCATTCTTTCTTCTTGCAATGAATATTCAGCTTTTAATTCTAAATTCTCTTTTGAAAGAATATCTTTAGTGTTATCCTTCTGTAATGTTTCCAATTTTGCGGTGAGCTGCTTATTATCTTCAATAAGCTGGTTAAGAAGATTCTTGTCCTGCGTATATCCGAAAAAAGTCTGACATAAAATAAACAACGAAAAGAGAAAAATTTTGAAATTATTATTCAATCCAGTCTCCTTTAATTAAATTATAAATATAATATTCCCTGCCGCAAGAAATGTCAAGCAATGCGTTACTTAGGCATTATCTAAAAGTTATTTTATTAACGTTTTATATTAGGTAATTTTTCCCACCATAACATGCTTTCATCGGATTTTATATGGGCCCATAGACTAAGAGCAGTTTTTGTGCGTAAAAGTTTAGCTGATTTTTTAAGAAATTTTTCAGCCTGAGGATATCCATAATTAATATACTCTTTTGCCTGTATAAGACATTCTATTATATCGGCATCCCGGGCGATCAGACTTTCTCCTGTTTTTTGTTCCAAATACTCTTTTCTAAGACCGGCCAGTTCCGAACGGATATTCTCAGGTAAAAATTCTATTTGTTCAAAAAACGCTTTATTTTCTATCTCTGGCAGATCAATATAACGTTGTGCCATCTTATGTAAATCCGTTATACGAGCCTCATGAATATCATTAAAAAGTGTCATTAATAACACTTTAAACTTGTCCGCTCTTTCCATCCCGGCCAAAATGTAACCTATAACCGCACAACGGAAACAATGATCCGCAACAGATTCAGGGTTTTTTATACCCAGCACGTTCCACCCGGATCTTGGCATATTTTTCAACATACCCGCCTCAGCAATGAACTGTGCCAAAAAATCCATTTTATTTCTTTTCATACAAACATCTCTGTTTAACGGCTTCATAACATATAATCGCAGCCGCAGTATTAATATTTAAAGATAACGGTGCACCCTCCATAGGTATAGATATTTTCAAATCTAATACTTTAGCTATCCCGTCACGTATCCCTTTACCTTCAGAGCCTAACACAATACCAAGCGGAAACGGCATTTTAGTCTCATATATACTATCCGCCAAATTGTCCGCCATAGTACCCGCAACCCAATAACCTGAATCTTTTGCCTGTCGTACCGCACTAACGATATTAGTGACCTTAGCCACAGGCACATAATTCTCACCGCCGGATGCAATATGTAAAACTGTCTCAGTAATATCACACGCATTATATTTCGGAATAACTACTGCAAAGCCGCCAAGACACGCGCACAAACGTATTACAGCCCCCACATTCACCGGATCAAACACCGAATCAAGAAAGACTAATATACGTTTGTCATCAGCCGTAAGAATGTCCGAAAAATCAGTAAATGCGAACTGTTTTATCTTTGCGATAACACCCTGGTGATTTTCAACGTTTTTTATCCTTGCTAAATCCCTGGCAGACACTACCTCAACTTCTATACGTTGAGACTCGCTGAATTTTATTATATCTTTGTCCTTAAATCCTTCTTTAAAAAATATTTTTTTTATCGAAGCGGGATTATTTTTAAGACGTTCAAAAACTGAATTTTTCCCATACAGAAAAAAATTTCCTCTAGCAGTTTTATCTTCTATCTTTTTATATTTATAATTCCTGCCCATAGATTTAATTATTCCGACAAATAACTGTTAAGCTCTTTTATTTTTTGAACACAAATCTGCACGGCCTTAGCGCACTGTGTAATATCTTCCTGGGAAAAATAATTTGTACCCAGAGATGCCATGATTCCGGAAGAACTTTCATATAACTGACCCGCCTGCATAAACAGTTTCTGTGCTTCAAACGCTTTTGTTTTGTCTAAAGTTGCATCAGTCAGATTAACCGCCGCAGTAAAAAGCATACTGGCAGCTTTAATATCAGAAAAAGCCTTCTGTCTTAACTCATCAGGTGAGTTTTGTCCGAAACAAAGAAAAGAAAACACACAACACACAGCAAAAAAACAACTAATTACACGCATATCATCCCCCTGTAATTTTTAAAAAGGTTAATATCATATTAAAAATAATCTTATATATTCCGTTAATAACCGGATCTAAAAAATTAAAATATAAAAGTACGAATATTATTATAATACCGTACCTCTCAAGTTTAATCAAAATTTTCTTTACATTTTTCGGAGCAAGTGCCAAAACAACCCGCGAACCATCTAACGGTGGTATCGGTATTAAATTAAACGTAGCCAATAATACATTTACCTGTATTAGCATAGTAAAAAACATTTCAAAAAAATCGTTCATAAGAAAATTTAAACGTACTAAGAAAAACGCTCCGACAAAAGCAATAATCAGATTAACGAAACACCCGGCAAGAGAAACTGCAATAAACGCAAACTTATTGGGCCACAGACATGAATAATCTACAGGCACCGGCTTTGCCCACCCGAACCCTACAAAAAGCAAAAAGAATGTTCCCAGGAAATCAAAATGTACTTTCGGATTAAGTGAAAGACGACCTGCATTCTTGGCTGTATCGTCACCAAATTTATACGCTGTCCAGCCATGGGCAACTTCATGAAGTATAACAGAAAACGACAAGGCGATAAATAACGCCAAAAACAGAAACGGTTCCTTAAATAAAAGTGAGATAAAACCCAAAATAGAACTTTATTTTTTTAGAATAATAGATATCTTTATCTATCTTCAATATTGACATAATTTTTATCAAGCGGCCCGGAATATATAGCACGCGGTCTAAAAATACGATTATTCTTCAAATACTCGATAATCCTGGCTGTCCACCCCGCGACACGACTTACCGCAAATAACGGTGTAAAAATTTCAGGACTTATACCCAAAACATGATAAACTATACCTGAATAAAAATCAACATTAGGGAAAATCTTTTTCTCTTTCCCTAAAGTCTCCAAAACTTCTTTTTCAAGGACCTTCGCAGTCTTAAACAGATTTTTGACCTCATCAGAGTCACTTTTAGAAACCAAATAGTTTGCTAAAGGTCCTAATATGCGTGCCCGCGGATCATAAGCTTTGTATACACGATGCCCAAAGCCCATGACTTTTTGTTTTTTACTGCATGCCCGTTCATACCACTTCTTAACATTATCCGGCGAACCAATGCTCTTAAGCATGTTAATAACCTGCTCGTTAGCCCCGCCATGTAACGGCCCATTTAAAGCCGCTATCCCGGACCCTACGGACAGATAAATATCAGATAAAGTTGACGCAACAACCATAGACGCAAAAGTACTAGCATTCATGCCATGATCAGCGTGTAATATCAAAGAAACATCCATTATTCTTTCCTGCTCGGCAGTAGGCACTTTACCCGTCATCATATATAAGAAATTTGCCGCATGGCTCAAATCTTCCCTTGGCTCAAGAGGAAACTTATCCTGGCGCATTCTGGAAATAGACGCAGTCAAGGACGCGCATCCGGCAATAAGCCGGTGACAGGCAACTTCGCTATTAGCAGATTCCAACAAAGTTTTTTTATCAATTTTACCTTTCTTGAGTTCCTGATGAAACTCATATATCGCATGTTGCTCACCGATCGGCAGTGTTTCCATCGGAATAGAATCGGCATCAGTATGTATTATCCCCGATATATCCACTTTTCCTGACGCCAGGTCGTCCGATGTAAACTCACAGCGCATAAGTGTAGTACCCAAACGTAATGCGGCCATAGGATTCATCTTTCCTATAGGAAAACCGAAAAGAAGACGTATAGTATCAGAAACTTTACGACATGATATCAATTTTTTAGAAAATTTATCAAGCTGATTGGCAGTCGGCAATTTGCCGTATAATAACAAATAAGAAACTTCCTCATACGAGGAATATGCGCAAAGATCAAAAATATCGTATCCCCTGTAAATGAGTAAACCCTTAGCCCCATTGACATATCCTATCTTACTTTCACAAGCGATAGCACCCTCAAGACCAGGTCCTACAACACAATTAATAGGCCATTGAGGAAACTTGGCAATAGGCGCATCATTAATATTATCCGTCTCAGCATGCGCGAGTTGTTTAGCTTCAAGAATAAGCTTAGTTATAGTTTTGGTTTTGTCATTACGTTTTTTGATATTATCCCTCATAGCCCCGCCTATTTTAACCCTTGCAAAATAAAAACATCTACTTAAAAAGAAAGCGCCTCAATACATAAGCACTGAGGCGCCTTATTACCAAACAAAAATTATTTGAATTCTCTGCGTGGTTTGTCTTCTTTAGGACGAGCCTCGTTTACACGAAGTTCACGGCCTAAGAATTCTTTTCCGTTCAATTCATCAACAGCTTTCTGAGCTTGATCATTTGTCGGCATATCGACAAAACAAAAGCCCTTTGAACGACCGCTAAATTTATCGGAAATAATACGCACAGCTGATACCTCACCATACTGCGCGAATAATTCGCGTACTTCATCCTCTTTAGCGTTAAACGAAAGATTCCCTACATAAATGTTCACTCTACTACCCTCCAACAATACCGTCATTTACTTCTTCTATTAGTTCCATACAAATGACCAAAAATCCGGAACTAATCACAGTTATATAACAATAACCTAGTTTCAATTTATAAAACGCATAAAAACACAACTATTTAAATCGAATATATTTTATTAATAGACAAGAATTTCGGTAAGCACAAATCATCGCGGCAAACACGTCAGACATCTAATCAAACTTATTCATTACATTTAACAGTCACGTTCAAACACGTATAGCGTAATCAAAGAACATTCAACTTATCTTAACACATATCATATACGTTAATTTATATATGTCAAGTTAAATAAATATAATATTTTAGGCAAAAAATGAAAATTTGACATAAATGCAAAAAAAAACGCTAAATAAACATATCCGCATAAAAAAATGTATTCTAGTATATAGAGAAAATGAGCTAATGTTACCTAAGGCATTGATAGCCATGGCTTTATGCAATATGGCTTATCCTGAGCACGCAACATCCTAAAAAGTTATCTGAAATCCTACCTTAAAATCCATCCCGTCACCCTCAACATCATATATTTCATAATAATTTCTATCAAATAAATTTTTTATATCCCAAAATATTTTCATATTTTCATTAAAAGTATAATCCCCCCCGCAATTCGCTAAAAATCTTCCACCAAAAACAGAATGATCCTCATATACCAACCCGATATTCATTGAATATCGGCCTTTTTGCATATAGAAATTCAATACGGCCTTATCCTTGGGATATAAAAACGCGTATTTAGAATAATCATATAATTGGCTCTTATCCATATTCATCCTTGTATACTCAAATGACACCTTTTCAATAAAAAATCTATTTATTTCATATTCGGCATATATATCCAATCCCATAACGTCTAACTTACCGACATTCAACGCGGAATAATATATATCAGACTCATTACGCGTCCAGTCAATAGTATCTCTCTGCCTTCTATAAAACCCATCGACACGCGCATTGAATATAGTGTTCTCAAAATCAATCCCCAGCTCAAAATTATCTGTGCGTTGAGGCGACAACCTGTCATTCCCTTTATTAGACGGCGAATCATAATAAAGCTCCGTAAAAGACGGCATCCGATATTTTCTGACAGCATCAAACGTCACATCCATAGCTTCATTCAAAGGCATTATACAATTAATTTTAGGGATAAACTTAAACGGCCCATTATCCAAAAAAGTAACTGCAGGCAAAACTTCCAATTGCATGTTCATAATTTTTATTTTTTTAAAAAATATCAATTCGGATATATCTCTATAATCATCGCCTAAAGTGTTAGATCTTATACTTTCTCTTTTAACATCCAATGTCACTCCGCTAAGTTCATCAGCCGCCATTACATCAGCCTTGATACCCGCGACATAAGTCTTGTGGTCATTACGGTAACTGTCAGGCGCATCTCTATCGAGCCAAAAAGTATCTTTAGTCATTGTTATATACGGACTTAAAGAATACAGTAAACTGTCAGTCTCTGTAGCCATTTTCAAAATTAACAGATCCTGAACAATACGTTCTTCTTCACGCTCATACCACGGCGCTGCATACGCTCCGCCTATTCCAAACCTTCTGTAAGAATGTCCCAATAAAAGATCAACATTTATTTCCTGGATTTTACCGGAAAAAGAATATGTAAATATATTACTATCACCGTCTGTATTATCCGATAATCCATCTGTTCTGTCGGCACTAAACGAAAACCTTTGATATTTCTTCTCCGAGGAAGAACTTACCGTCATCATAGAGCTAAGAAATCCTCTGTTTCCGCTCATTACTCTTAGCGTTTTTTCACTGTCACGATTTTGGGATATATTTAGATTAATACTCTGTCCATTCCTATCCACGTCCACACTTCCAATATCTGTCAACACAATCGGAAGCATAAGATTAAAATGTCCTGTCTGAGGATTATTAAGTTTGATACCGTTTAAACGTATATCACTATCTTCAAATATCGCACATCTGATAGAGAAATCCGCCAAACCCATTTGGCCTGCTCTATTTTGTAAATCAACTCCCGAATTATAATATAATAAATCTGCAATATCTTTTGCGGAATAAACATTCGATTCATGTTTATTTATCAAAGAGTTTTCGTCACTCGTTCCGGTCACAGTTATTTGTCCGAGATCAATAATATCATCAGAATAAGCACAGACTATCCCGCCAAATAAACAAATAAACATACTACTTAAATAAACAAATAAGTATTTTTTCATAATAACTAAAACAAATTCTATTTTTTAATATAATTTAAAAGTCCACCAGCTTTAATAATGGATTTTTGACGTTGAGTTAAGTGATATGTCACCGGAATTTTTAACATTTTGGTTTTGTTTTCAATAATTAGGTCACTATCATTATCAAGTGATAAAATTATGTCGTTTATTACAAGTTCATCACCAAACTCAAGAGACTCATAATTTAGGTTATCAACAAAAACCAACGGTAAAATCCCAAAATTAACGAGGTTGGCGGCATGAATCCGCTCAAATGACCTTGAAATAATGGCTTTTACCCCTAAATACATAGGACACAATGCCGCATGTTCACGACTTGAACCCTGTCCGTAACTTTCACCCGCAACAATAAACACAGCCTTCCCATTATCCCTTAGCGCCGCGGCACGGCTGCTAAAATCAGGGTCAACCCCTTCAAAAACAAATTCAGAGTATTTCTCTATATTAGATCTATACTTTAGGCGTACACCTGCCGGCATAATATGGTCAGTTGTTATTTTATCGCCTAGTTTAATTGCGATATTCCCGTTATAACGATCAGATAACGTGACATTTTTAGGCGGATTACCTATATTCGGCCCGCGAATAATTTCAATATTTTTTGAAGAGGCCTCCGGTGCAATAATCATACCATCATCTATCAAAAAGTTTGGCTCATCCTTAATATCAGGAAAAACAGAAGATTCGACACTCAACGGATCAATAAATTCACCATAAACCGCGGCTAAAGCTGCCGACTCCGGCGAAACAAGATAAATCCCTGCAGATTCAGTACCCGACCTGCCTTTAAAATTACGGTTATTGGTACGTACTGAGACAGCCCCTGTCTTAGGCGCTTGACCGTTTCCTATACAAAACCCGCAGGCACTCTCCATAATACGCGCACCTGAATCAATCATAACTGCAAGATCACCCGTCCGCGCGATCATTGAAAAAACCTGTTTAGAACCCGGCGCGACAATAAGAGAAGTACCCGGATGGACTTTTTTATCTTTTAACATCGCCGCGACAATCTTTAAATCCTTTAAAGATGAATTAGTACAACTACCGATAGCCACCTGATCAACTTTCTTACCGGCAATATCTTTTATAGGCACAACATTACCCGGAGAATCAGGCAATGCTACCATCGGACATATACTAGAAAGCTCAATTTCTATAACACTGTCATACACAGCATCTTTATCAGGAGATAACGGAACGAATTTGTCAGCACGGCCCTGAGCTTTAAGAAATTTTTCAGTTTTGATATCAGAACAAAATACACTTGTCGTCACACCTGTTTCTGCCCCCATATTGGCTATAGTAGCACGTTCGGGCACAGACAGATTCATTACACCGTCACCTGTATATTCTAAAACCGTATTTACATTACCTTTAGTGCCGATAATACTCAAAACAGTTAAAATAACATCTTTAGCCGATACGCCTTTACGCAAATCACCTTTTATAATAATATTGACTACTTTAGGCGCAACAAGATAAAACGCACCGCCTGCCATAGCCGATGCGACATCAAGCCCCCCGGCACCTATAGCTATCATCCCCAACCCTCCGCACGTCGGCGTATGACTATCACTGCCAAGAAGTGTTTTGCCAGGCGCGGCAAACCTTTCTAAATGTACCTGATGACATATCCCATTGCCGGGCCGTGAAAAGTATATTCCGTATTTTTGGGCTATAGTCTGTAAATATAGGTGGTCGTCAGCATTCTCAAAACCCTGCTGTAGAGTATTATGGTCTACATAGCTTACAGAAAGTTCTGTTTTTACTTTATCCATACCCAACGACTCAAACTGAAGATATGCCATCGTCCCAGTAGCATCCTGTGTAAGGGTTTGATCTATCTTTATAGCTATCTCATTACCCGGCTTTAATTCACCCTCGATAAGATGGGCTTTCAATATTTTATATGTAAGATTCTCAGGCATTGGGTTATCTCCTATTCTGTTTCAAGGATTATACCAAAAAAAGAAGATATTTGAATAATTTTATAAAAACATTTTTCACTATAACCGCAAAAAAATCCCGTCATCAGATGCATTATATGGACTAGAAAGTATGAAAGATTTTAATGAAATCATCACGGATTAGCCCATTCCACCTCTTTTGTTTTACATCCGCGTTATTAGACATTCTTACCAATCCTTTCATTGCATTAAAATCAGCATGAACCACCCAATTATACAGATCCTTGTATTTGTCCACTCTGAAATTATATTGGCAATTTAAAAAAAAGATGAAGTCATTTGTAAAACAATCAGAAAAATCCATAACGGTCTTCTCCTTAATATCATTCCAGGATTCATTATTATCTCTATACTTTTTTTTCCGTTTTTTTAAAAGTTTTGTCAATACAGGAAAAACCTTCCTATAATCGTATCCTGCCGCAGTTTTAAAAGCATTATGCTTAAGCTCAAAATTCTCCGGCTCATTAAGCAAACTCCCGGTAATCAAATCTATCAATTTAGATTTTGATATTTCAGGCCCATTAGTGCCTTGTTGCAAAACTTGTAATAAATAGCCGTTATATTCATCTTTGATCAGCTCTTTGTTCCCGCCCCAGTCGGTAGTAATAACAGGAACTCCGCAAGCCAAAGCCTCAATATTTACAAAAGGAAAAGTTTCACCCGGCGTGATTGTAGGATTAACAAAAATATCCGACTGAAAAAGCAGTTCATATTTTTCGTCACCAAACTTCACACCTTCAAAAATAACATGCTTTGATATCTCTAGTCTCTTGACCTTTTCTTCCAATTCATGAACAAAATCGGATTTGCAGTTATCATCAATGCCTGTCCCGCTTAAAGGACCTATTATCTTTAAAGAAACGTTTTTTACTTTAGAGATAATCCCAGGCATAATGTCAATTAATAAACCGATTCCTTTACTCGCAACCAATCGCCCCATGAAAGTTATGGTTTTATCAACCGGCCTGCGACAGATGTCAGATTCTACTACTTTCTGTATTTTTTTATTATCTACAAAATTATACATAACATGAACTCTGTTTTTTTCAGAAATATGCAAAAAAGACTGTTTCGCATACTCACACGGCGCATAAATAATATCCTCTTCCCGTAATAACGGCACAATATATGTATATTTATAAAGCCATGCGAACATACTGTGAAGCTTGACTATAAAAGGAATATTTAACCCGAATTTCTCTCTTATTAAAAAAGCTTGTATCAAAAAAGTGAAGCCGTCAACATACAGATAATCAAAGTCATCTTCATTTATTCTTCTAAAAAATTCTTCCAATCTATTCAACCCGCTAAACGATATTATTTTGACATTAACATATTCAGAAAAATAATCCAGAAATGTTTTATTAATATTTATTGAACTAATAGATTCTTTTTCTAAAAAATCCAGATAACAAACATTAATAACATATTTTTCTTTTGTCTTTTCCATTTGTTTTAATTGATAAGACCATCACAAAAACTATAATAAGCCATATCAGATAAGGTCAGTCTTCAAGAAGGTATGTCCTGATTTGCTCCGGTTTGAGTCCCGCCTGTCCGGCGCTACGTCCGGCCGCGGCAGTACACAGGACGAAAGTTCTGGTACCAACTGCAGTAAACCCATAGCAACGTGCATAAAATGTCGAAAACCAGGCACCGGGCGCAACCATGCATGCGGCTAATATAGCCTGGCTGGTATCAAGCTCTATTTCCGTAACTTTCGGTTTAGTATACTGCATATCTTTTATATTATAGGATTTAAAAAATATTTCAAGTGTGTTTTATAAAAAATATATATTCCAGAAGTATTATCTCCATATCTTAAGGTTTTGTCCTAACCTAAAAGTCGATCAAATTATTTATCAAAAAAAATCAAATCGCAATCTTCTTTTGGCGAAAAACTAGGACGGCTTATCCTGATTAGCCCCGATTTGACTTGCCCCTGCACCACCGGTACGCCCAACAGGAGAAGTCCTGCAACCCCAAACCGTTCCAGTCCCAACTGCCGTAAAAGCATAGCATACTGAAGGTAACAAATAAAACCATGCACCCGGCGCGACCATGCATGCGGCTAATATAGCTTGACTGATATCAAGTTCTATTTCTGTAACTTTGGGTTTTCTGTATTGTTTCATTCAACTCATATTACCATATTTTTTGTTTTATCAAATAAGATCTCATTCTAACTGTTTTTTGTGCTAAAAAATTATTTTGCGACATTAGAATGCAGCCGGCCTCTTTTTTTTCAAAGAGCTATTAATGCGTAAACACATTGCCCTAATTATACCTTCTAACACTGACAGCTAAGGGCTACCCGCCACACCATTATTTTATTTAGGCGGGTCCGCCTCTGGCAGAACAGCTAATAGCTATTGTGGTTTTTTCGCTAATACAACCGCCCGTCTAGGTGCCGGATAACCTTCAACTGTTATATCTTTATTTAACGGATCTAAAAAATCGTTTAAAGATTCAAAAGTCATCCAATCAGTAACGCGCTGCTCATCAGAGGTAGTTTTGCTTATATCACTTACTTTTAGATCAACATATCTGCATTTTTTAAGCCAATTGAGCAAAGTCTCCACTGACGGTATAAACCATACATTAGACATCTTGGCATATCTGTCCCGCGGTGTTAAAGCATACCCTTGAGGGCCATCTACCACCAATGTCTCAAGAACAAGCTCACCTCCGGATTTAAGAAATGAATAGATCTGTATAAGGTGATCAAACGGCGAACGACGATGATACAAAAGTCCCATCGAAAAAACCGTATCAAAATATCCGCAATTATAAGGTATATCATCAACCCCAACAGGCAAAACATTTACCTTGTCAGACTTCAAGTATCTGTTTAATAGCTGAAACTGCATAAAATACAAAAGCGTCGGATCTACACCCATAACAAACTCCGCGCCGGCACCTAAAGCTCTTAAACAATGATAGCCGTTGGCTGCGCCTATATCCAATATTTTCCTGCCGGAAATATCAGATATTCCATCTTTAAACCTATCCCATTTAATATCAGAACGCCATTCTGTATCTATATTTATACCGAAAATACTGTACGGTCCCTTACGCCAAGGCATATATTGCCTAAGGATCTCATATAATTTTGCGTATGAAACGTCGTCAATTTCATCACGCTGTCCTATTTTTATTACATTACCATCTAACTCGAAAAATGAAGGATTCACATCAGGCAGTTCATCATAAAGATTACGCCATCTCGGCATATCTCCATGCTTGGAGCTCTTTATTATATCTAAACTTTTACGCTCTAAAATTGCAAGCTCCTGACTATATATATTTTTAAAAAACTTTCTAATATTTTTAGTCATATGCAATCAAAAAAACTACTCCTTTTATAGCTTACAATTTACGTCTTACAACTATTTCATGGCTAATAATGATACGAAATTAAAACACTGAAACCATTTATATGTTTTTTTGAACCCAGATCTTTTCAAGCGTTTTATATGAGTATCTATGGTGTCAGATACAAGCACATTTTCAAGTGCCGTACGTTTACGGGATATCTCAAGCTTGGAATACCCGTTAAGCTCTTTAAAGACATGATAGAGTTCAGTCTGCAACATATCTTCATTTTTGTCTTTAAATTTTACTTTTTCAGATAATAAAAGTATGCCGCCCGGTTTCATACCTTTATATATTTTTTTTAATAACTTAAGCCGGCTGTCAGGTGATATAAATTGAAGAGTAAGATTTAATATGACCATAGAAGCATTACCTATATGTATATTGCATATATCGTCAGTCACGATGTTAATCACATTTTTATCCGAAAAAACCGAAAGTTTGGCCTTACATAATTCAGTCATAGCCTTGGAACTGTCAACTGCGATAAGCGAACTATTTTTAGCCTTCAAGTTCTCAAGTACCGCTTTTGAAGCTATTCCTGTAGATGCTCCCAAATCGTAACAATTAGTATTGTCCTGTATATATTTGCCGGCAAGAAGCCCGATCATCGCGACAATTGACGCATAACCCGGGACAGACCGGGATATCATATCATCAAAAACTGATGCAACAGTTTCATCAAAGACGAAATCACCCATATTAGGGTCTTTAGACAAAAATATATCGTCGCGTTTCATCCGGTAATCAATATCTATAATAATCAGGTTTATACGGCCCGCCTTTATCAACACCAATATATTTTGCCTGTTCATCAGTCAATCGTGTAAGCTTAACACCTATTTTGGCTAAATGCAGGCGCGCGACTTCTTCATCAAGTTTTTTTGAAAGACAATAAACCTTCGGTTCATACTTGTCCCTGTTCACCCAGAGATCAATCTGCGCCAAAACTTGATTAGTAAAAGAATTAGACATTACATATGACGGATGCCCCGTAGCACAGCCTAAATTCACAAGTCTTCCTTCAGCTAACAGAAATATTTCATGGCCATCAGGAAAAGTATATTTATCTACCTGCGGTTTAATATTTAATTTTTTTATACCCTTGAAATTCTCAAGTGCCGCTACCTGTATCTCATTATCAAAATGCCCTATATTACAAACAATAGCCTGATCTTTCATCTTAAGCATATGTTCTATACGTATTATATCCTTATTCCCGGTAGTAGTAACATAAATATCAGCTATACCCAAAGTATCCTCTATCGGCTTAACCTCATAACCTGCCATAGCAGCCTGCAACGCGCATATCGGATCAATCTCTGTAACTATAACACGCGCGCCAAATCCACGCAACGATTGGGCTGAACCTTTACCTACATCACCATAGCCGCATACAACCGCTACTTTACCGGCAATCATAACATCGGTCGCTCTTTTTATTCCGTCCGACAATGATTCACGACAGCCGTATAAATTATCAAATTTTGATTTCGTTACCGAATCATTAACATTTATTGCCGGTACACGCAAGGTTTCATCTTTGGCCATTTGATATAACCGATGAACACCTGTTGTTGTTTCCTCAGATACTCCTTTCCATTCCTCAACCAAATTATGCCATTTAGAAGGTGTTTGCTTAAGTCCCTCCTCTATAAGCTTAATAAGCTCTTTCTCATCTTCACCGCAATTCGTCTTTTTTAGAATCGCCGGGCTATCTTCGGCGTCACAACCCATATGCAACATCAATGTTGCGTCACCTCCGTCATCTACTATAAGATTCGGCCCTTTATTACCGGGGAATGTCAAAGCCCGCTCGGTACACCACCAATACTCAGCAAGCGTTTCACCTTTCCACGCGAACACCGGCACACCGGATCTCGCTATAGCTGCCGCCGCATGATCTTGGGTAGAAAAAATATTACAACTTGCCCAACGGACCTGAGCACCAAGCTCAACAAGCGTTTCTATCAATACTGCTGTTTGTATTGTCATATGCAATGACCCGGATATACGTACACCTTTAAGGGGTTTATTTTTTGAATATTTATCACGTACAGCCATAAGCCCCGGCATCTCACTTTGCGCTATATCAATCTCACGCCGTCCGAAATCAGCCAAAGCTATATCTTTTACCTTATAATCCATTTTATTCTCCTTTGTTAAATGCAAAACGTTTAATTATTAATACTATCACTGTAATAATACACCGTAAATAGCCGGCAATAAAACTATCGGGCTTGATTTTCTTAGCCCAAAACGGTGAATGTTTATAATAACATTTTATAAATACTCTGCCAATAAATAATTTAGACAAATAACCGTCCCGAAAAGACGACAAAACCTTGACCTCTTCGGACATAGCGCTCCCGTATAATGCCGTGGCAATAAAACATCCTTCACGGCTTGTTTTCTTCACACTCGACGCCACAACTGATACGGCAGAACCATTTTTAAAATAATCAAAAACATCTTTTTGACATTTTTTAAAAAAAACACCATGCCCAGTGCATTTTCGTAATTTGAGCTCTAAAACATGTGCTGTCTCATGTATAAAAGTATTAAAAAAATCATTTTCGTCAAGACATTCAAATAAATTGCAGATCTTATCTTTAAATCGCAGAAACCGTTTTGCTTTTAATGGGAAAATAACTATCGACTTCGGACGCGCTTTACCGTACCATGTAGCCCCGCGCCAGGTAATCTTATATTTATCCGATAAATACACCGGTATCCCCGGAATATCAAAATAACGTACGGCTTTATTGTAAAAACTTTGTATTTCAGACCTGGCGGCTGATTTATATTTCCTAAATTTTGCGTCTGATCTTATTCGTTTATAGAACTGCCCCAAAGTCATACCTGACTCGTTTGCTATGCCTTCAGTATAATTTTTAAAATCTAAATATTTTTCAAGCATTGATCAATAAATTTATAAGAATTTGAAATATATGTATAACTACTATATAATCTCTTTATGCGTAAAACAACATTTTTTCTTGTTATATTACTCACATGGCTGTCAGTTATGGCCTTTTATACCAACCAAATACTACTATCCGGCAGCAGGCCCATTAAAACTATCAGAGAAATAACCGACATCTCAGCTCTGCCGGTAACGCCGCAGCTTATCGCCCTGGCCTCCGTAACGTGGCTTTTCCTTATTTTAGGAATAATAAATCTCTTTTCGATAATTTTTTCTAAAAAAGAGATTTATCCCAATAATAAGACTTCTCCGGTAATACCCCAAAAAACTGTTCTAAAAATACTTTTTATGCTCATATTTTATTTTCTTCTCGTAACGTTCGGCATATCAAAAATAATTAACACAAAACTAATAGTCGAGCCTAATACAGCCTCCGCGATAGCCAACGCTATCTTACTCATAGGCTCAGCAGGCATACTACTCCAATTCGCGCCACGTGAGATAACAAGGATCAACTTCACCCTTAATAATTTTAAATTAGCATTTAAAACTTTCACCGCTATATTGCCGGCGTGCCTGCTCGCAAAAATTATCAATATCAACTTAATCCATTTCTTTAACATACCGGAAACTGTAAATCCCGCTATAAAGATACTTAATACAACTACCGACATAAAAACCGTGATACTGCTTTTTCTTCTGGTAAGCGTACTTGCGCCTATAACTGAAGAAATATTTTTTAGAGGGACATTATTCTCGGCCCTGCGAATAAAACGCAACTTCATGATATCCGCGATTTCAACCGCACTGCTTTTTTCTCTAATGCATGAAATATCCGCCGATATATTACCGCTTTTTTTCATCGGGATGTTTCTTGCATGGTCTTATGAACATTCTAAAGAGATATCTGTACCGATAATGGTACACGCTTTGTTCAACGGCTGGATATCAATAATGCTTTTACTTATCAAAGCTTCCTTATAACAGCCGTAAAGCTTAAGCACTAAATAATAGACAAAGTTTGGTAAAAAACCATATAACCACAAATCTTAGAATCAAATCCTGGTTAAAGTTTATCTTTTATAGTCTTGGACAGACTATTGATTGGCATAATCTTCCGCGGAGAGCGGCAAATGAAGAAGTTTTTTTATATTAGCTATCCGCTGTGAAGAAAACGGATGCGTCCTGAAATATTCTTTAGGCCGTATTTTGCCGCGCTCAAGATCCTCTATTTTTTGTAATAACGTTATCCCTGCATTAGGGTCATATCCAAGTTCAGAACTATACCGCACCGCAATCTCATCAGCATTAAACTCCGCATCTTGAGAATATTCAGACATAAGTTGATTTAAAGCAAGCGCGACCCCCATCGTAAAGTCCGGGTCAGCCGATGGAGCAGTTGTCGATGCTGCTAATATAAGGTTATAGCCAAGTGCCGCCTGAAGCCGTTTTATGCCATGCCGGCTGACAATATGACCGACCTCATGCGCCAGCACAAAAGCCAGCTCATCATCAGTCAGTTTATCCAATAACCCTTTAAATACATAAACATACCCGCCGGGCAGCGAAAAAGCGTTAAGGTCATCTTTATCGATAATATAGAAATAATAAGAAACCGCTTGCCTGTCTGATACTGCCGCTATACGTTCACCGATATCATTGACGCGTTTTATATCAAACGGATTACGGGATATTTTATATTGTTCAGCTACCTGATGCGAAACATTAAGCCCGAGATTTATTTCTCGCTCATAAGAATACATCATTATATCCTGAGTATGAGAACCGGCATTATATTCGGTAGTAAAACAACCGTTAAAAGAAAAAATAAGAAGTATTAAAAAAAATAAAGATGAAATATGCTTTACACACATTACTTTAAATTAAAGTCGCTTTTGGTATACAGCGATACCAACGGACAATCAATAGTGTCAAAAGCCTCTTTGGCACCTTCTTCCCTGTCAACAACAGAGACAGCCTTTACAACTTTATAACCGGCCTCACGTAATATCAAAACAGCTTTGATCAAAGATCCCCCGCTCGTTACTACATCGTCTACAACCGCAATTCTGTCACGTTTTAGCAGTACCGGGCCCTCTATGCTATTGCAACGCCCGTGTTGTTTCTGTTCTTTACGGACAAGAAAACCTTTTATAGGAGTTTTATTTAACGATGATAAATAGCATATACCGCCCACAATCGGATCGGCACCCATCGTAGGCCCGCCAAATGCGGTGATCTTATCTTTTTCCAATATAGGCCATATAAGTTTAGCTATAAGTTCAAGGCCTCGTGCATTTAAAGTTACTTTCCGCAAATCTACATAAAAATCACTTATCTTACCGGATGCTAATTTTATCTGTTCGTTAAAAACAGCGTCCTTTTTTATGATCTTTTTTAATTCATCCCTCATTGTAATGCCTTTCTTTGTTGTGTATCAGATATTCTCTCTATCTTCGTCAAAATAATCCAGCTCGCTTACAGGCAAAATAACCGAAGTCGAAATATTAGTTAAATGAGCAACTATACGTTTATAATAACGCGCCATAAGTGTAAAATAGACCGCTTCATTTACCGGCCAGTCAGAATGAGCAATAGTCGTAATAATCTTGTCACAAAGTTTAGCTATTTTCCGTTCATAATGCCATGAACTTACAGCCTGACTTTCGTCAGACTCCAAAAAAGCTTTTTTAGCTAACTCATATATCTCGTTTATCTCAACATCGGCTTCATTAAATATCTCACGATATCTCTTTGCGTTAAATTTTCCTTCAACCATAGTTGTTATCGTATAAAGATTTTTACAATAGTCACCTAACCGTTCGGCATCTTTAACAACACTCATAAGTATAAGACATGTTGAAATATCAATAGACGGCTGTAATGCCAAGTGTTCAATGACACGTTTGCGTATCTCTTTTTCTTTTTCATTTATGTTTTTATCAATAGCGTATATTTTTTCTTTTAGTGAATCGTGCTGTTCATCACGCAGTAACACACCACACACTATATTAAACATGCTTTGTGAACTATTCAGCATATTCTGGAAATCTTCGAAAACTTGGGTAAGAAAATCCTTACCTTTAAAAAAATTTTTTAAACTCTTAAACATCTAGTCCTCCTTACTTCATTAACTCAGATATCGCAATCAATATACCCGGCACAATAAAAAATAATGTTAGTACATATATGAAAATATAACGTTTTTTCCTGGCAGCCGCTTCGCCTAATTTACGCGCGCAGATAACCAAAAATGACCTAAGCGGCTTTATGGGATAAATAACACATACCCCTATCATATTAAATAAAAAATGTACAAATGCAACTGTTATTGCCGCCGGGTTAGCCGTAGCAAAAGACGCAAGCATAGCGGTTACCGTAGTACCTATATTTGCACCCATAACAATAGGGAAAACCGTTTCTATATTCAATATTCCTGACGCTATAAGCGGTATCATTAAAGACGTTGTGATAGAAGAACTCTGTATTACCGCGGTGAATAATGTAGCTGCCAGAATAGCTACAACACCGTTTTTACCTAAAGTTTTATTCAGGACTATCTCAGCTTTCTCCAGAACAAGCATGCGCATGATCTTAACGATAAATGCTAAAGAAAAGAATAAAAGAACAAGTGACGCAGTAAGCATTAATATATATAAGAGTTGCAAGTTAGTGCCGATAAAATATTTTAAAATCTCAAAAATTATATGTATAACCGGCTGAGTAAGTACTTTAAGAGGGCTGGTAAAAGTCATGCCCCCGAAATGAGAAAACAAATTGCTCATATAGGAAGCCAGAATACCCAAAAAATTAGTCGTTAACTGTAAGGGGAACATTACTATTACACAAAATATATTAAAAAAATCATGTATAGTACCGCCCGAAACAGCACGTTTGAACTCCTCTTTACGGCCAATATGAGCTATAGATACCAAAGTATTGGTTACAGTAGTGCCGATATTAGCACCCATGATAATCGGTATAGCATTAACAATCGTTAGTACACCTGAACTTACCATCCCCACAACTATACATGTAGTAGTTGAAGAACTCTGCATGATACTTGTTGCCATTACTCCTATAAACAACCCTATAAACGGATTAGATGTAGTTTGAATAAGTTTTTCTGCAAACCCCTTTCCAAACCCTTTGAATGCCGCACCCATCAATCCTATGCTTATTAAAAATAAATAAACACAGAAAAGTACCCCGATGATTTTTAATATTGTTAGTATTGTTGATTTTTTCATTAGATAAGTATTATCCCTAACGGATTATGATTATATAAGACAAAAAACATATACGCAAGAAAAAGTTTTATTCGGCCAACGGCTAATAATCTAGCTATTGCTATTAGAGTGTGTCCACACACGTATCATATACTGATAAACTCATCTAGTTTTACTTTACTGCAGACATATGTCTTATGTCTTCCCGCCGCCCTATTACTATATATTGAGGCGGGTCCGCCTTTGGCGAAATGCCTTAATATGGGTTACGTCTAATATATTCAAGTATTTTAATATCTGCCGGGGCAAGCTCCAATTTCGCCGCATCAACAAAATCAAAAAAACCTAAAGAATCACAATCTTTAGCATACGGCACCCCTGATATTATAACGCATTTAATAAACTCGATATATATCTTTAACGTTTCATTTTCGTCCGTAAAATCAGACAGTTTTTCCTTAGCATGAACAACCAGGCCTGTTTCTTCGAATATTTCACGTTCAATAGCCTCAAATGCAGTTTCACCAGATTCTATACATCCGCCGGGGAATTCCCATAGCCCTCCAAAAGTATCGTTTTCTTTACGCTTACAAAGTAAAAATTTTCCGTCTTCGACTATATACGCGCCGGCTACATCAAGAGTCTTTTTTGCTTTCTTATTATCCAATATTTTTTCTAAACAATAATCATCCATAACAAAACCTTCTCCAATATCTGTAAGTACAGACCCCGAGATTCTAAATCCCATATGCTTATATGTATCAATCGAGTCTTTATTGTTTTTATGTACACGCAGAAAGATCCTCTTGATATTTCTTGATAACGCTATTTTTTCCAATAATCTGAAGACACTTTTCGCATGTCCCCTGCCCCTATATTCTACGGCTACATATAATTTACTTAGGAATAGTCCGTCATCTTCTATATCAAAAGAAAAATAACCTGCCGGAGACTTATCATCTATTATGTAATACTCTGATTTACCTGAAAACACCCGGCAAGCGATAGCATCCGCTGTTTGAAATTTAGAAAGCATATACACTGTTTGCTCACGACCGATTATAGGAATGTAATGTTCAAGCCATATCGTACGCGCAAGATTCTCTATAAGTTTGAAATCATCTTTATTTGACGCTTTATACAGCATAGCAACTATTGTTAAAAAATATTACCTTTATTAAACATCCCGTACGGATCAAAAACCTTCTTCACTTGCCGCATTTTATTGATCGTTTCCTTACCATACATCATAGCCAAATATTCACGTTTAAGTTTTCCCACCCCATGTTCGGCCGATATACTGCCTCCCAGTGATATGGCTTTAGCCGCGAACTCTTTCATATATTTTTTAGCTGAAAATGACTCTTCATCGGTACACGGCAAAAAATTAAAATGTAAATGTGCTTCACCTATATGCCCAAAATTAACGTATCGTATGCCTGATTGTTCGGCATTTATCTTATAAAACTCATATAACTTTAAAAACTTATCATGCGGAACCGCAAGGTCTGCAGATAGTTTCACTTGGCTATATTTGCGTAAAAACTCATTTATGTTTTGCGGTATCTTATGCCGAAAATCAAACAATTTGGCACGTTCAGCCTCAGTCTCGGCTATTATCACTGTATCCAATATCGCATTATTCCTCTCAAGAATACGCATCCATACATCAAGTGAAGCGTCCCTTTCTTCTTTTCTGTCGGATTCCTGTTCAAAGTATACCGCGCACATACAATCTGACGGGATGAAACTAAAATCCTCTTTAACAAAATCCAATGAATTCTTATCAAGAAACTCTAACGATGTAGGGTTAAACCCCTCTCTTAAACGTGCCGTACGGACAGAAGACACAAAATTAAAAGCATCATGTTCAGACACGAAAAAGGCCAGTCCGTCAAACACAGACCACGGTTTCTTTTGTAATTGCAAAGTAACAGACAATATTATACCAAGTGTACCTTCAGAGCCTATAAACAGATCTATAATATCCATGTCCGCCTTGGTATAATAACCCGCCTGCGATTTACAATCAGGCATATTATAATCAGGCATATCAAATTCAAACTTTTTACCGTTTGATTCAAAACAGAACTTATACCCATCGGCAAAGATACTTCCCCGCTTAAGATTTAATATTGTACCGTCATAAAGCATTACATCCATACCCAAAACATAACTTCGTATTGAACCGTACCGAAACCCGCGCATACCCGAAGCTGCGGTTGAAACAGCACCGCCGATACATGCCAACGATTCTGTCGGTACAGCACGCAGACAAAATCCATAACGTGCAGAAAAAGATTCTATTACAGATAAAGTGACACCTGCAGAGACCTTTAACACCCCGGCAGATTCATCTATCATGTTTATGGCATTAAAGCGCTCAAAACTTATCACAGCGCCATTCTGCGGGACACAGCCGCCTGTAGTACCTGTTCGTCCGGCAGAGAATGTCACGACACGTTTTGACATTAGACAATCGGCCAATGCTTTCTTGAGATCATCGATATTTTCCGGTATATAAAGGATATCCGCACTGCCTGCGAGATTTGAGGTATCTTCAAGATAACTTTGAATTTCCGCTCTGTTGGTTTTATATATCATTGAGAGAATTAATCTGTAATGTCTGTCAGTCCCTCAGATAAAGTCGGATGCACAAAAAAATTGTTTTTAAATTTTTCTACTGTCAGACCGGCTCGTACAGCAACCGATAATATGCTGATAAGCTCTGCTGCTTCGTTAGATAATATCCCTCCGCCGAGTAATTTACCGTCAATACCTTCAATTATATATGCGAATCCGTCTAGATCATTATAAATATGCGCTGAAGCAAACCTGGCAAATGGTATCCGATATGTTTTCTTATGTACACCCCTATTTTTAGCCTCTTCTTCCGACATCCCTACACTGGCAGCCTGTGGTATCGAGAAAACACATTCAGGTATACCGTTAAGGTTTTCCTCAATATCCTTACCCAAGATATCAGCAACACATATCTTTGCATGATAGTCAGCTACATATGCAAGCATACAATGAGCATTAACATCACCGCACGCGTAAATATTCGATATATTTGTCCTTAACCGGGAATCTGTGACTATCCATCCCTTATTCATCTTTATACCAAGCGTATCCAGACCCAGTCTATCTGTATTAGGTTTACGCCCTATCGCCGTTATAACATTATCAAATTCAGAAAAATCAGATTCGCTGACTTCTCTGCCTGTAACTATCTTTATACCCGATCGAACCAATAAAGATTTAAGTCTATTTGTCAAGATCACAGGAAAATTTACCAAAATTGACGGCTCTTTTTCATAAACTGTCACGTCGTAAAAGGCTTTATTAAGCATACAAGCAAACTCTATACCGATATAACCTCCGCCTACTATAAGTATTCTTTTACCAAGACTCTCCGTGTTCAGGAAATTCTCTGATACTATCACTTTTTCATCATTAAATATCTTTACAGGTGACGAACCTACGGCAATAACAATATTATTACCGTTGAACTTCTGATCAGCAATCGTTACCTCATTAGGACCTGATACAACACCTTTACCAACAACTATATCAACCCCGATTTTACGTAAAAACAGTATAACCGGTTCCCTTAATTTAGTTATGAATTCATTTTTTTCGGAAATTAAAGAAGGCCAGCTCATGCGTCCTGCATTCTTTAACATAAATTTTGTTGGTATACAGCCGCTATTAAGACATATACCGCCTACGGCACTTACATCATCGACTGTCATAAGGACTTTAAGATTATGCCTGACAGCTTCTTTAGCGCAAGTCACTCCCGCAGGACCGCATCCGATAATCATTATATCGTATTTATTATCCATAAATATGTCTATAAACTATCTATCATCTCTTTAGTCTTTTCGGCTGATTTTAATAAATCCGTTTTTTCCTGTTCAGTTATAGTCAGCTCGACTATTTTTTCTATACCGTTTGAACCTATAACGGCCGGTACACCAAAGCATATCCCCGATATGCCGTATTCACCCGTAAGAAACGCCGAAACCGCAAGTGTACGCTTATCGTTGTTCTTTATTGATACCAATATATCTAAAACACCCGCACTCGGTGAATAATAGGCACTTCCCGTTTTAAGATATTGTACAACCTCACCACCGCGAAATTTAGTTTTATCAACACACTCGTTTATCTCTTGTTCAGAAAGCACATCTGTAATCTTTTTATCAGCAATGGTAGTCTTTGACAATAACGGCACCATACTGTCACCATGACAGGCAAGAACATATGTCTTGATCTTTGAACGCGGCACGCCTGTCTTTTCAGACAAAATATTAATAAATCGCGCACCGTCGAGTGTGCCTGCCATTCCGATAACTCTTGATTTATCAAACCCTGTTGTCTTAAGCATCTCATAAACCATAACATCAAGCGGATTGGTTACAACTATCACAAGCGCATCAGGACAGTTTACCTTTATTTTCTCAGCCACCGACCGTATAATATCTGCATTTTTCTTTATAAGATCATCTCTTGTCATACCAGGTTTACGGGCAAGACCTGCCGTCATAACCACAATATCTGAGCCGGCTATATCATCAAAATTTGTTGTTCCCAAAATTTTACGTTCATGTTTGACAATGGCTGCGGCATCAGACATATCTATCGCCTTACCTTTAGCCAATCCGTCAACAATGTCTACCAACAAAACGTCAGCTATATCTGATTCAGCTATACGCATAGCCAGCGTCGCACCGACATTACCTGCCCCTATAACACTTATCTTCATAAAAAAAGGCTCCTATATAATTTTTCTTTGTTTTCCCCAATTCGCTTCGCTTTCGGGGCCAGCTAATACTCTATTTAGTTTCACATTTAACTCTTAATTCTTACGACGCATGCCTTCCCGCCACCCTATTACTATATATTTAGGCGGGTCCGTCTTCGGCGGAACGTCTTCTATCCTTGTATTTCCTTTACTATAGCATCAGCCATTTCTTGAGTACCGACAGCACTGGGATCGTTCCTGTCCTCTTTAAGGTCATACGTTACGTATTTGCCGTCCTGTATAATCTTTATAACAGCGTTCTCAAGAATGTCCGCCGCTTTAGTTTCACCTAAATGACGCAGCATCAATACCGCCGACAAGATCGTAGCAGTAGCGTTAACCTTATTTTGCCCTGCGTATTTCGGAGCACTGCCATGCGTTGGTTCGAAGACCGCAATATCGGCGCCTATATTGGCACCTGCAGCAAGGCCCAACCCGCCGACAAGACCTGCACAAAGATCAGATAATATATCGCCGTATAAGTTCTCCATAACCAAAACATCATAATTTTGCGGTACTTTAACCAACTGCATACACATATTATCAACTATAGTATCCCAATACTCAACACGCCCCTCATACTCTTTTGCTATATCATAGAATATCTTCAAGAACAATCCATCAGTAAATTTCATTATATTAGCTTTGTGCACACAATTCACACTTTTACGGCCGTTTTTAACTGCATATTCAAATGCCGCACGAACGATACGCTGAGTACCGAAAACAGAAATAGGTTTTATTGATACCGCGCTTTCTGCCGATATTTTTTTGTCAGACATCGCGTTTATCTCCGCAATAATCTTCTCTGTTTTTCTATCACCCAGCTCAAATTCTATACCCGCGTATAGATCTTCCGTGTTTTCTCTAAAAATAACCAAATCAATATTCTTATATTTGGCAAGTTTATCGGGTAAATACGTTTTTATAGGCCTAACACAGGCAAAAAGATCGAACATCTGTCTTATAGTAACGTTAATCGAACGGAAACCTTTACCTACAGGTGTAGTTATCGGCCCTTTAATGGCTATTTTATTTTTACGGATCGACTCTATAGTCACCTCTGGCAAAAGTGAATTATATTCGCCAAGCGCATTTTCACCCGCAGGCATACTCTCCCACTTGATATCGAGGTTTAATGCATCGACACATTTAACCATAGCTTGAGTAACCTCCGGGCCTATACCATCACCCGGCAATAATGTTACAGTATATTTACTCATAGCTGCTCCTTGTTTAGTTTTTCGCCATCAGCTCTTAGCCTTTAGCTCTATTTGATTTTTCCCGATTCGCTTTTTTCTACTTCTCGAGACCGGTTTACATATTAAAATATATGTTTCCGAAAAATAAAAATCCATCAAAAATTTATTCACCTTTTCTGACACCAATATTATATGTCTTTAAATCAATGAGGTACTAACGACTAAAGACTATCCATCAACACCTATTCAGCTAACGGCTAATAGCCAAAAGCTAAAGGCTTATTATAGACTATCAAATTCGGCTTCGTTACGAACCTTACTAACAGCCGCTTCTTTTGTTATCAAGCCTTTCTTATAAAATTCTTTTAAACATTTATCCATCGTATGCATGCCGTACTGTGCCCCCATCTGTATCAATGACGGTAACTGTGCTATTTCACCTTCACGAATAAGATTACGTACACCAGAGCTTGATATCATTACCTCAGTGGCAAGTATACGCCCGTCACCTTCGGCACGCGGCAATAATATTTGTGAGATAACACCCTGTAAACAGTCAGCAAGCTGTACTCGCACCTGTTTCTGTTGGTAAGGCGGAAATACATCAATTATACGCTGTATAGTCTGCGGCGCATCAGGTGTATGCAAAGTAGCCAATACTAAATGACCCGTTTCAGCGGCAGTAAGCGTCGTCGAAATAGTTTCGAGATCCCGCATTTCACCCACAACAATCACGTCCGGGTCTTGCCGTAAAACACGGCGCAACGCCTCAGGAAACGAATGAGTATCATAATGAACCTCACGCTGTTTTACTATACTCTTTTTATTTGTATGGTAAAACTCTATCGGATCTTCAATACAGATTATCATCTCCTGACGTTCTCGATTTACTACGTCAAGCATAGCAGCCATAGTCGTACTTTTACCTGTACCCGTAGGCCCTGTAACAAGCACCAACCCATTAGGCCTACGCAATAGATCATATACGACATTGGGCAGTCCAAGAGTCTCTATAGACGGGATAACTTTGGGTATACGTCTAAATGCCGCCTCAACACTGCCTCGCTGATAATGAACATTAACACGGAACCGGTCCATATCAGGCAAAGCAAAAGAAAAATCCAACTCTTTATCACGTTCAAGCATAGATTTATGGTCATCAGTTAAAATACCATAGATCATCTGTTTTATTTCATCATCATCAATCGTAGGTAAATTAGTAAAATGGAGTTTACCGTCAATACGTAATACCGGAGAGCGCTGTACTGTTAAATGCAAGTCACTTGCATTCTGCTGCATAGTCATCTTTAGTAGCATATTGATATTCAACATATAACTCCTTTATTACTTAATTGCCGGACATCCTATCTTACCATGTATCGCCGAAAACGCTACATTAGCAGATGACGCAATATAAATTTCTGATTTCTCGTTCCCCATAACGCCACGGGAATTATCGTCGCCCGAGGATATACATACATCACCGTCACAAAGTACTCCCTGATGAATACCGTTTGACGGGCCATAACCAACAGGTAATATTATCGCGCCGGAAGCCGATAGCGTACGTATATACCCTTTATCTAAAGAACTTTTAAAAATCTCCGATGTAGCCGGCGCAATATAAAATTTAACATTACTTTTAACTTTATGCCCTTTTAATATTTTAGCCGCATTTTTTATATCTTCAAGACTTGAATTAGCGCATCCTGCTATAACAGCCTGAGTTATTTTTCTATCAACAGATTTCTTTATATCAGTAACATTATATATACTATGCGGATTAGCTATCTGCGGGCCAATCTGGGAAACATCAAATTCCAATATCTCACTATATTTACAATCAATATCCGAATAAACAGGCTTAGTTTGTTTCACTAATATCTCGGCAAGATATGAATACACCACTTTATTTGGCGCTAAAACCGCACTTACAGCGTTTAATGAACTTGACATCGCCGTAATAGTAAATCTATCAGCTAAAGACAAACTGTCGATAAAACTTCCCGAAAACTCTATTACACGTCCCTTAGCATAATCCGGACCCAAATTCCCTATAATAGATAGCATTACGTCTTTAGGGTATACAGTTTTTTTTAATTTACCTGATAGAATAATTTTCATTGTCTCGGGAACCACACATTTTAACGTGCCGGTGCCAAAGAAATTTGAGATATCCTCCGCTGTCACGTTTAAACCTAAGGCGCCTAACGCACCCGCAGTCGAAACAAACTTAGCTGTCCCTGTCAAAAGAGTGCCCGGAATAGCCAGCCCGGTCTCAGCTATTACATGGTGGGATATCCCGCGTCCGACATCAAAAATATTGCTGTTATTTTCTTTAGCAAACAAGCGGATAGACCCGTGGACAGAAGCCGACTCGACATTCGAGCAAGGGCTCATATGGTCAAAAAAGAAAGCAAATTTTTTGAAATTCTTTTTATTAACTTTATTCTTATGAAAATTAGAGATAATGTTTTTACCGGTCAAATCATCAGCAAACGCAAAATCAATTTTAGCATTAACATTTGTGCCTGCATTACATTTTATACCAGACTTATTTGAAAAAATTTTTTCGGCTATTGTCTTTGCCATTATTCCCCCTTTTGGCAAGAAACGGTAACTTACAAAGATTCAACAAATTCTTTTATCCTGATGATGCCTTTGTTTATCTGATCACTACTTGTTGCGAAGCTCAACCTTACAAACCCATCCGCCCCAAAAGAATCTGCGGGTATGCACGATACAAGTTTTTCTTCAAGCAGCCTAGAAGCAAAATCAAAGGAACTTAATCCTGTGCCGCTTACGTCACAAAACATATAGAACGTACCATTTGATTTCATTGGCTTAAAATTCTTTATACCTGATAACCCCTTGTAAAGCAAATCACGTCTGTTCTGGAATTCTTTCTGTATTTGTGCCTGCCATGTTATATCAGCCAATGCCGCAATCGCAGCATGCTGTGATATTGTGCACGAACATGAAGTTGTATGGTCAATTATCTTAGACGCATGTCCTATAAATTCATCATTGGCGACAAGATAACCCAAACGCCAACCGGTCATAGAAAAAGCCTTTGAAAAACCGTTAACCGTAATAGTTAAATCTTGAGCGCCCGGCAAAGAAGCAAAACTTACATGATCAGACCCGTCATATATTAATTTCTCGTATATTTCGTCACTTAAAACGTAAAAATTATTTTTTTTAGCAATCTTAAGTATCTCTTCTAACTCTTCTTTAGTATAAGTAACACCTGTAGGATTCGACGGATAATTTAATATCAAGACACGCGTTTTACTAGTTACGGCCTTGGCCAATTCAGACGGTTTGAGTTTAAACCCGTCTTCCTGTCTAGTAGCCACATTCACCATCCTAGCACCTAACAAAGCCGCCATCTCAGGATAACTCACCCAATAAGGAACAGGAACAATTATCTCATCGCCCGGCTCGACAACCGTTAATAATCCCACGTAAATAGCATATTTCGCACCGGCAGTAACAATAATGTTAGCCGCAGATACGTTCATACCATTTTCGTCATTTAATTTTTTAGCGATAGCTTCACGTAAAGCCGGCAATCCGGCAGACGGTGTGTATTTAGTGAACCCCTTATCAATAGCAATCTTTGCAGCCTGCTTTATAAAATCAGGCGTGTCAAAATCAGGTTCACCAGCCGCAAAATTAACGACATCTTTTCCCTGGCTTACCATCTTTTTAGTCAATGCCGTAATTTTCAGCGTAGCGGATTTATTTAATTTCTCTACGTTAGAGTTAATTTTGTTTAGCATAAACCTGAATTATTTTTTCTTAGGTTCTTTTTCAGCCTTTATTTTCCCTTTAATGTTTTTTTCTTCCTTAGGTTTACGTTTGAAAACTTTTTTCACATTCTCAGATATCTTTTTAGCCTTACGCTCAACAGCAACCTTTTTAGACTCTGTCTCCTGCTCTTTTATACGATCCTCGCTTATGTTTTCTTTTTGCTCACGAACTTTTTTAGTAACATCTGTTTTGGTTAACTCTAAAATCGACATTTTAGCGGCGTCACCTTTTCTGAACCCCATAGCCAATACTCTTGTGTAACCGCCTGTTATATCTTTAAAACGCGGAGCAATATCATCAAAAAGTTTCTTAACAAGATTGTGGTCCTGCAAATAACTAAAAGCCAAACGTCTGTAATGTAACGTATCTTTCTTCCCCCAAGTTATTAATTTATCCGCCGCAGAGCGTAAAGCTTTAGCTTTGGACTCAGTTGTTTTTATCCGCTCAGATATAACCAACGCCTGCAAAAGAGATTTAACAAGCGCGCGACGCTGACTATATGAACGTGAAAACTTCTCACTTTTCGTACGATGCCTCATAACGACTCCATCTTTTTCCGGTCAAATTCCGTACCTAACGTCAAACCCATTGTTTTTATCAATTCACCAACTTCGGTTAAAGATTTCTTTCCGAAATTTCTAAAAGCCAGCATTTCAGCTTCAGATTTTTCCACCAGATCAGCCAATATTTTAATATTTGCTTCACGCAAACAGTTAGCGCTGCGCACCGAAAGTTCAAGCTCTGTTATCGGTATGCGTAATTTTTCATAAAGAGATATTTCTTCCGGTGTAAGATCATCGATCTCTTCTTCCGCTATATCACCTAAAGTGAAAAATAACTCAAGATGCTTACTTAAAACTTTCGCGCTGTATATCAATGCTTCTTTAGGTTCAATACTTGCGTTAGTAAATATCTCGATATTGAGTTTATCATAATCGGTCCGCTTACCTACACGTGTGTTATCAACACTGAACGCGACACGCTTAACAGGCGTAAAAATAGAATCAATCGCAATAACTCCAATCGGCATATCTTCACGTTTATTCATATCCGCAGGCACAAACCCACGGCCCCGGCCTACTTCCATCTCAATTTCAAGTTTAGCTTTTGGGTCGGTCAAGGTTGCAATATGCAAATCAGGATTTATAATCTCGATACTTTCGTCTGTTTCTATGTCACGCGCTTTAACTTCGCATTCGCCTTTAGCTTTTATATATATCTTGCGAGGCGCTTTAGAATACGAACGTAAAACAACGTTCTTAATATTCAAAATAAGCTCTGTAACATCCTCCATTACACCGTCAATAGCATCAAACTCGTGCGGAACACCTTCGATCTTTATTGAAGTAACCGCGGCTCCTTCAATTGAAGATAACAAAACACGTCTAAACGCGTTCCCTAAAGTTACGCCGTATCCTCTTTCAAGCGGCTCGGCAACAAATTTACCATAGTTCGGTGCATATGTTTCCTGTTCAACCGCTATCCGTTTTGGGAATTGAAAATCACGCCATGTTATACCCATCTTATTACCTCCAAATTATTACTTCGAGTAAAGTTCTACAATCAACTGTTCATCAATTGAAACACCGATATCATCTTTCTCCGGAAATCTTACTATTTTTATCTTTAGATTATCATGATCAACCTGCATCCATGTAGGAACACTTCTTTCTTTTTGCGCATTCTCAACATTAGCTCTTATTAATTTAGCCATTTTTTCTGTTGGCCGTATTTCTATCTCCTGAGATTCCGATACAAAATAAGAAGGGATATCTACTCTTTTACCCTTGGTAAATACAAAACCATGACGTATTATCTGACGCGCTTGAGTACGTGAATTAGCTAATAACGAACGGTACACTACATTATCAAGCCTGCGCTCTAACAACTGTAAAAGTACTTTACCCGTAACGCCTTTATTTCTTACGGCAAGCGCAAAAAATCTTCTGAACTGTTTTTCAAGCATACCGTAAAATCTTTTCACTTTCTGTTTTTCCCGCAGCTGCATAGCGTAATATGACGGCTTAGACATCATACCCTTACGCATACCCGGCGGGTTAGGCCGCTTGGTAAACGCGCATTTCTCAGTATTACACCTGGCTCCCTTTATGAAAAGCTTGGTGCCTTCACGTCTGCATAATCTACATTTTGCCTTTAAATATCTTCCCATTTCTTATCCTCTCTTAATTTTTTATACACGCCGTTTCTTTTTCGGTCTGCATCCGTTATGCGGAATAGGAGTAATATCCTTAACACGCTTAACACTAAGCCCGCCGGACTGTAAGGACCTTACCGCAGACTCACGTCCCGGTCCGGGACCCTTGACAAAAACCTCAACATCAACCAAACCCATATCTTTAGCACGCTTTGCGACATTAAACGATGCCATCTGAGCAGCATACGGTGTAGATTTTTTAGCACCTTTAAAACCTACCATACCTGCTGAAGCCCATGCTATGGCGTTACCCGCTTTATCAGTTACGGTAACAATGGTATTATTAAATGACGCGTGTATATGCACTTCGCCAGACGTTGAAGTCAAACTTATCTTCTTTTTCTTCTCTCTTTTACGTTTTGCCATACAGTCTCCCTATTTACTTCTTTTTTAATCCGCCAACACGCGGCTTAGTGCCTTTACGTGTACGCGCGTTACATTTAGTTCTCTGTCCGCGAACAGGAAGTTTACGTCTATGACGCAAGCCTCTGTAAGCCCCAATCTCCATAAGACGTCTTATATTTTGAGATACCTCGCGTCTTAGCTCACCTTCGACTTTATAATTATCTTGTAAATACGCCGTTAAACGCGCGAGTTCTTCATCAGTAAGATCTTTTGCTTTTTTATCAAGATCTATTTTTACCATATTAAGTATCTCAATAGCATTGACCGGACCTACACCATATAGATAACGTAACGCAATCGAAATTTTCTTATTTTTTGGTATATCAACACCTAAGATTCTTGGCATATCGTTCCTCCTTAACCCTGTCTTTGTTTATGTTTCGGATTCTCACATATAACACGAACTACACGTTTGCGTTTTATCACTTTACACTTATTACACATTTTTTTTACTGACGCTCTAACTTTCATTTTCTTAGTCCCTGTTTTAAATTATATTACTCTTATTTGTATCTAAAAGTTATTCTGCCTCTGCCTAAATCATAAGGCGATAATTCAAGTTTAACCCTATCACCCGGTAAAATACGTATAAAATGCATACGCATCTTTCCGGAAACATGCCCTGTCACTACATGACCGTTCTCAAGTTTAACCTTAAAAACAGCATTCGGCAATGCCTCTAATATTTCTCCATCAACAGAAATTAAATCTTCTTTTGCCATATTATCCTGTTATAACTATACTGCCGTCTTCCGTGACTCCTATAGTATGTTCATAATGAGCCGATAATTTATTATCCGCTGTTATCACAGTCCAGTCATTTTCCAATAAACTGACTTCATGTGTCCCTTCACAAACCATAGGTTCAATCGCGACAGCATCACCGGCTTTCAATCTATATCCATCATTTTTTATACCGAAATTAGGTACTTCGGGCGGAAGATGCAAATCTTCGCCTATCCCGTGCCCCACAAATCGTCTAACAACCGAAAAGCCGTTTTGTTCGACAAAATCCTGTATTAAAGAGCCTATATCACCTACCGTAACCCCCGGCCTGACTATAGCAATCGCTTTATCTAAAGCTTCTTTGGTTACACGCGCGATACGTAAAACTTTTTCGTCACAATCACCGACACAATAGCTTGATGTCGTATCAACATAAAGCCCTTTGTATTTTATCCCTAAATCAACACTAACCAGATCGCCGTTTTTAAGGATCTTTTCGACACTCGGTATGCCGTGTATAACTTCTTCATTTACCGAGACACATAAAGATGCGGGGTAACCCATATACCCTTTAAACGCCGCGCTCATCTCTTTATAGTTTTGCAAAAAAGTATCAAACGCGGTATCTATATCTTTTGTGGTTATACCCGGAACCACCATATCTTTCAATTTATCAAGAAACGCGGCCGCGACTTGACCGGCTTTACGCATTATCTGAAAATCATCCTGCGTAAGCTTGCGCCTCATGCGATCCTCTGCAAAACTTCATTATAGACATCATCGATATTACCGTTGGCATTAACCTCAATAAAATTTCCGTTATTGCGGTAATAATCCAACAACGCTTTGCTGCTGTCAGAAAAAACTTTCCAACGCTGTTTGATCGTCTCAGGATTATCATCAGCACGCTGTATAAGAGCAGTTGCACATTCATCGCATATCCCGTCTTTAGCCGGTTTGAGATTTTCTAAATGATATCCCGCCCCGCAATTCGGGCATACCCTGCGCTTAGATAACCTATCAACAATAACATCTTCAGAAACTGCCATATAAATAAAATAATCTATCTTAAGCCCTTTCTCAGCAAGAATATTATCAAGCACCTGAGCTTGTTTATCATTACGAGGGTAACCATCTAAAATAAAATCGTTACCTGTTATCGTCTCTTTTATTACCTTCCCGACAACTTCATCAGGGACAAGAAGGCCTTGCTTCATATATGACTCGACTTCTTTACCTAACGTACTTTGTTTCTTTACTTCGTCACGCAGAATATCTCCTAAAGATATTTTACGTAATGACATCTTTTTACACATCTCAACAGCCTGTGTACCTTTGCCCGATCCCGGAGCGCCAAAAAGTATTATATTCATCTTCTACCCCTTAAAGTTCCCTTCTTCATAAAACCGTCATAATGCCGTACTAATAATTGTCCTTCTATCTGCCGCATAGTATCTAAAACTACACCTACCATAATTAATAATGTCGTACCTCCAAATAAAGAAGCCAACGAATAAGATGGCGCGTTAAATACCGTCATAACAATATTCGGAAAAACCGCTATAAAACATATATATACAGCCCCGACAAAAACTATACGTGTCGCAACATAATCAAGGTACTTAGCTGTTTCCTTTCCGGGCCGTATGCCCGGAACAAACCCGCTATGACGCTTAAGGTTATTGGCAATCTCAACCGGCTGAAATACCATAGCAGTATGAAAATACATGAAAAACATTATCATACCGGCATAGATAAGATTATACCAAACACCCCGCTGATGTATTATACTCTGTAAAAATGAAAACTTATCGCCAAAGAACATAGCTAAAGTAGCAGGCACTGTTAAAACACTGCTTGCAAATATTATCGCTATAACACCCGACATATCAACTTTAACGGGCAAATAAGAACTTTGTCCGCCGAATACTTTACGTCCGACTACGCGTCTGCCATATTGTATAGGTATACGCCTTTGGGCCTGTGTAAATAAAACAACTGCCGCGACTAATGCCAGCCATAAAATTAATAAAACAACTACTTTAGGTGTCGAGAACGTTCTGTTAGCCGGATCCATAGGTGACCATAATATCCAAAGCTGGTTAATAGCCGAGGGTATACGCGACATAATACTTGTCGTAATTATCAGTGATATCCCATTACCGATGCCCCGTTCCTGTATCTGCTCACCAAGCCACATAACAAATACCGTGCCCGCAGTAAGCGTCAATATCGTTGTAATAATAAAAACGAAATTAGGGTCAGGCACAATTACTATACGCTGTCCGCCTTGTGAAAAATTAGCCGGATTAGCAAGCCAAAGCGCAATGAACAAACCCTGTATAACACATAATATAAAAGTAAGCATACGCGTATACTGGTTAATCTTTTCATAGCCGGCCTTGCCTTCCTTTGCCAATTTTTCTAATACAGGGACAACCGCAGTCAATAACTGCATTATGATAGAAGCCGAAATATACGGCATTATGCCTAACGCAAAAATACTTAAACGTGTCAATGCGCCTCCGGTAAACAAGTTCATCATACCGAAAATCGTCTGACCCTGCATTTTAGCAAAAAACTGAGAAAGAGCGAACGTATCAACACCCGGTGTCGGGACAAAACAGCCTATACGATAAACAACAAGCAAGGCTAAAGTTACATATACTTTTCGACGTAAATCCCGTATCTTAAAAATATTTTTTATACTATCAAACATTTCTAGTTAACAGCTGTGTTATTTTCTTCTGCACCATTCTGCGCAATCTGAATCGTACCGCCGGCAGCTTCGATTATTTCTTTTGCTTTAGCGCTATACGCATCAACAGTAAAATTTATCTTAAGTTTAAATTCCTGTTTACAATATGCCAAAATCTTTACAGGTTTTCTTACCGATCTGATTAATCCTTTATTCTTAAGGACTTCTTTATTTATATCTTTAACATCAGCTAATACTTTTTCAATAGCCGTTAAATTAACTATTTGAAAAACCGTCCTGCGCGGTAGATTAAACCCGCGTTTAGGGATCTTGCGGAAATAAGGTATATTACCGCCCTCAAATCCTGCATAAGGCGTTTTCTTACCTTTACGCTGTCCGGCACCTTTATGGCCTCTGCCGCTTGTCTTGCCTAAAGTAGAACCAACACCTCGCCCTAATCTTTTAACTTTGCGTTTTTTTGTTTTAGGTTTTAATTTCGATAGATCCATTTTTAACCTTTCAGCCCCTTTAACCCTTCAAATGTCGCTTTAACAACATTAATCGGGTTGGATGATTTCTTTAAATTCTTTGTTAATATATCCTTTATACCGGCACATTCACAAACCGCACGCACCGGAGCAGAAGCGATAACACCGGTTCCTTCCGACGCAGGTTTAAGCAAAATATCAACCGCACTGAATTCACCGATGATTTCATGGCTTATTGTCGTATTTTTTTTCTTAACAGTAATAAGATTCTGACGTGCTTTTTTTAAACCTTTACGGATAGCATCAGCAACCTCGTTCGCTTTACCTAACGCAAATCCTACTTTATTTTCTTCCGGTTTACCTACTACAACTAAAGCAGAAAAACCTAGGTTCTTACCGCCTTTTGTTACCTTAGTAACACGATTTATAAACAAAACTTTTTCGATAAAAACATTATCACCTTCTTCTGCCGGCTGGCGCCTAAACGATTGCCTGCCACCTTGCTGTTTTCCGCCTTGTTTTTTTTCAACTTCAGCCTTTTCATTAACCGGTTTTTCAACCTGTGTTTTTTCAGCCTGCGGATTTTCAGCCGTATCATTAAGTTGTTTTTCGCTATTTTCCATTAAAATTCTAAACCTCCTTCACGTGCGCCATCGGCCAAAGCTTTGATACGTCCGTGATACTTATAACCCGCCCGGTCAAAACATACCTTTGTGAAACCCGCAGCTTTAGCTTTTTTCGCTATCTCAAGCCCAATCTGTTCAGCCGCAGCTTTATCTGTGGTTTTAATTTTCTTATCTTTAAACATAGGAGATAAAGTAGATACGCCTGTTATCACTTTATCAGCGGAATCATCCACTATTTGAGCATAAATATGCTTATTACTTCTAAATACCGTTAAACGTGGTTTACCCGATATCCCAATAACCGTGCGTCTAACTCTATTATGTCTTCTTTTACGACCTGTGACTTTCATCCTTATTTCTCCGTTTATTATTTAGCCAGAGCTTTACCCAGCTTCTTACGTACTTGTTCGCCAGTATAACGAATACCTTTACCTTTATATGGCTCAGGGGGATTAACATCCCGGACTTTCGCAGCGAATTGTCCTACCGCCTGTTTATCTATCCCTTCAATTACAATATGCGTTAAATTCGGTACTGTTATTTTTATACCGTCAGGCGCGGGCATCTCAACAGGATGAGAAAACCCAACATTTAATACCAGCGTAGAACCTTTAGTCTGTGCCTTGTAACCTACACCAATAATATCTAACTCTTTCTTATAACCGTCTGTCACGCCTTTTACCATATTATTTATAAGAACACGTATCGTACCATGTAAACTGCGTGACAGTTTATCATCCCCACGCCGGCTGACCTCAACAGTTTCCTGTTCAATTTTGAGTTCAACATGACCCGGAACAGTCAATCGCAACTCACCCTTAGGTCCTTTAACATTCAATACATCACCGGTATACGCTACAGTTACACCTTGTTTAATCTTTATCGGCAGTTTTCCTATTCGTGACATTTTAATCTATCCTCTCGTATAATAATTTTACCAAACCATTCCAATATACTCACCGCCTACCCCGTTTTCACGCGCTTGACGATCAGTAAAAATACCCTTAGACGTTGAATACAAACCGATACCATGACCTCTCAAAACAGATTTAACATCCTTTGAACTTAAATATATCCTTAATCCCGGTTTTGAAACACGCTTTATACATTCAATTGCACTTTTTCTATCATTATATTTAAGATAGACCTTTACCTTCTTGATGCCGGAAACTTCCAACTGCTTATAGTCCTCAATATATCCCTCACTCTTGAGAATATCGCATATAGTCATGACTAATTTAGAATAAGGCACCTCAACATCATCCTTAGAAACCATTATCCCGTTACGTATAATAGTAAATGTATCCCCTATTAGATCTGATCTGCTCATTAATTACCTTCCTTCTTTACCAGCTGGCTTTTTTTACACCCGGTATAAGCCCTTGCCATGCGAGTTCACGAAAACATATACGGCATAACTCAAAGTCACGCATATAAGCTCTCGGTCTGCCGCATAAACGGCAACGATTATGATACCGTGTAGAGAATTTAACTTTCAGTTTTTCTCTTTTCCATTTTTCGATTTTGCTTGTTATAGCCATATTTTTTCTACCTTAACTTTTTTTGAACGGAAACCCGAACATCTTCAGCAATTCCCGCGCTTCGTTATCTGTTTTAGCAGTCGTCACTATAGTAACATTCATGCCAAATGTTTTTGTAACTTTATCCAAATTCAACTCAGGGAAAATAGTCTGTTCCAATATCCCGAAATTATAATTACCGCTTTTATCAAAACCGGTAGTCGAATAACCTCTAAAGTCTCTTATACGCGGCATAGCAATTGATATCATTCTGTCAAGGAATTCATACATACGGTAACGCCTTAAAACAACACAACATGCTATTGGCAGCCCTTTACGCAATTTAAAATTAGATATAGGTTTCTTCGCACGGCAGATTTTGGCTTTCTGACCTGTGATCTGTGCCAATTCTTTCGCCGCCTGGTCAACTATCTTAGAATCATTTATACCTTCACTTATTCCCATGTTAATTACGATCTTTGAAACAGCAGGCACAGCCATAATATTCTTGTACCCGAAAAGTTTCGTCAGTTCAGGCACGAACTCTTTACGGTATTTCTCTAATAACCGCGGAACTTTTTTTTCTTTTAAATTGTTTGTTGACATTTTTTGCAAACCCTTATTTTTGTCTTATCTTTTAATAATTTAACTCCGAACTTAACACCTTTACCGCACTTTGAACAGTATAAAGCCACATTAGAGACATCAACCGGTGCAGGAATCTCTTTTATACCGCCCGGCGCATTCTCGCCACGCTGACGCATATGCTTTTTAACCAAATTTATACCATCAACTATTACATTACGTTTAGTATAGTTAACAACTAATATCTTACCTGACTTACCCTTGTCTTTGCCAGCTACGATCTCTACTTTATCACCTTTTTTAACTCCTAACCCCATAGTATCACCTTTTTTAAATTACTTCCGGCGCAAGCGAAAGAATCTTAGTAAATTTACCTCTTAACTCACGCGCGATAGGTCCGAAAACACGAGTCGCACGAGGGTTGAACTGCTTATCTATAATGACACACGCATTCCTGTCAAACTTTATACACATACCATCCTTACGCTTAATAGGAAAACAAGTACGCACGACAACCGCGCGAACAACCTCACCTTTTTTTATCGCACCGTTAGCCGTAGCTTCTTTAACACTTGCTGTAATAACATCGCCTACATCAGCATGATCTTTATTCTTTTTACCTATAACACCTATGAAAGCCACCTGTTTGGCGCCGCTGTTATCGGCAACATCCAATTTTGTACGCATGTAAATCATTTTACCACTTCCATTAGTTTAAATTTTTTCTCTTTAGAATAAGGTCTTGACTCAATTACCCTTACTTTATCGCCAATAACCGCTGTATTCTCCGGATCGTGCACTTTATATTTTTTCTTGGTAGTTATCATTTTCTTATATAACTTGTGCGGTGCACGCCTAGCAACTTCTATTACAATAGTTTTATCCATCTTATCCGAAACAACAAGACCTTCTAATATCCTTCGGCTGCTCATTTATTTACCTCACTTTTATCATTTAAAACCGTCATAATGCGGGCAATATCTTTTTTTATTACCCTCATCATATGCGGTTTTTCAATACCTGTTTTACGTTTAAAAGTAAACTCCATTAGCTCTTTTTTAAGCTCATCAAGTTTAACGTTTAACTCATCTTTATGCATTTGTCGCATTTCTTTTATCTTCACTTCCGAACTCCTATTATTAATGTCTCTTGACAAAGACCGTTTTAAACGGGAACTTATATGCAATCAATTTAAATGATTCGCGAGCGTAACTTTCCGGCACACCGCCAATCTCAAAAAGTACACGGCCTCTGCGTATAACAGCAACCCATTTATCAATATCGCCCTTACCTTTACCCATACGCGATTCTACAGGATGCTTAGTTACCGGTTTATCCGGGAATATTCTTATCCATAATTTACCGTTACGTCTTAAACGGCGTGTCAAAATAACACGAACAGTCTCAATTAGATTGTTTTTAAGCCATCCGGGCTCTACAGCTTTAATACCGTAATCGCCAAACGACACCGTCGATCCTGCCACGGCGACTCCTTTACGATTGCCGCGATGCGCTTTTCTATATTTTACTCTCTTTGGTAAAAGCATCTCTTTATTCTCCTATGACTGATTCTCTACTTCTTCATTTATTAAATATGCACCAAGCTGCTTGATTCCTTTATATATCCATACCTTAATACCAATAATACCGTAAGTAGTACTGGCAACGGCATATCCATAATCGATATCGGCACAAAAAGTCTGTAACGGCACTTTACCATACATATATTTCTCGGCACGCGCAATTTCGGCTCCGCCTAAACGCCCTTTACATTTTATTTTCATACCCTCACAACCCGCAGCCGTCGCCTGCTGTATAGCACGTTTCATAGCACGTCTAAAATTAACGCGCCTCTTTAACTGAAAAGCTACCTGCTCAGCAACAAGTTGCGCGTCTGTCGAAGGATCATGTATCTCTTCAACGTCAATGCGCACTTCACGTTTTGTCAACTTAGTAATCTCGGCTTTTACCCTTTCTATGTCCTGCCCGCGGCGACCGATAATAACACCCGGCCGTGACGTAGACACACGTATCTTAATAAAAGTCGAGCTAACACGCTCAATGACTATCTTCGAAATCGACCCCAACGGATAACTCTTTTTTATAATTTTACGGATACGTACATCCTCTTCAAGAAAATCAGCAAATTCACGACGGCTTGAGGTAAACCACTTCGATTGCCAATCTTTACCAAAACCCAGCCTTACTATATACGGATGTATTTTATGTCCCATAACTTATCTCTTTTTCTCCTTGTTAGGCTGTTGTACTATAACAGCATCTTTTGAATCTAATTCAACAACAATATGCGACATACGCTTACGAATTGAAGTCGCACGTCCGAAAGTGGCAGCACGCCATCTTTTAAGCATCGGCCCTGAATTTATTAAAAGTTTAGAAATGAACAACGATTCTTCCCTATAGCCTTTAACTTTAGCATTAGCTACAGCAGACTTGAGTACTTGTCGTATCATCGCCGCACCTTTCTTTGTCATCATACTCAAATTAACGTCCGCGGACATTACATTAGCACCTTTGATCAACGCCACAACCGGCCTTACTTTGGTCGGTGATATTCTCATATATTTTGATTCTGCTCTTGCTACCATAATTTTTTCCCGTTATTTCTTCTGTAATGCTTTCTTCGCTTTAATACCGCCATGCGTTTTGAACGTTCTTGTCGGAGCAAATTCACCCAACCTATGTCCAACCATAGATTCTGTGACAAAAACCAAAATATGTTTTTTCCCGTTATGCACGTTAAAATGCATACCGACAAAATCCGGCATGATCATAGAAGCGCGTGACCACGTTTGGATAGGTTTTCTATCGCTGGCAAGCTTTGCGCGTTCTACTTTCTTAAGCAATTTCTCACTTACAAAAGGTCCTTTTTTTAATGAACGTCCCATATTAAATTACCTTTACTTTCGTTTCGTTACTCGTCTTTGAACAATATATTTATTACTGCGCTTACCAGGCTTTCTGGTCTTAGCTCCCTTAGTCGGTTTACCCCACGGAGTAACCGGATGAGGATTACCCTGTCCTGCACGTCCTTCACCTCCGCCATGCGGGTGATCGACCGGATTCATGGCAACACCACGGACTTTCGGTTTAAAGCCCAGCCATCTTGTACGTCCGGCTTTACCTTTAACAAATGATTTATGCTCAATAAGCCCAACCTGTCCAATAGTAGCACGGCATTCTAGTTTAACTAACCGTATTTCACCACTCGGCATTTTCAGCTGCGCCATACTGCCTTCTTTTGCCATAAGCTGAACACTACTGCCGGCCGTACGCGCCATAACAGCACCCTTGCCGGGAACAAGTTCAACGTTATGCACAACAGTACCCAACGGGACATATTTCAATTTCATACTATTGCCCGGACGAATATCTACCTGTTCATCAGCCGCACTTACAACTATATCACCTACTTTAAGGTTATCCGGCCATATTATATAACGTTTTTCATTGTCTTCATACTGCACAAGACTGATACGCGCCGACCTGTTCGGGTCATATTCGACAGTCAAGACATTAGCAGGCATATCATACTTATCACGTTTAAAATCGATTATACGATACCTGCGTTTATGCCCGCCTCCACGATGACGCATAGTAATACGTCCTGTATTATTACGTCCACCTTTCTTGCGAAGCGCTACTGTCAACGATTTTTCAGGCTTATCCACAGTCAACTCGGCAAAATCCGAGATTGCCTTGAATCTGCTTGTCGGTGTTATTGGTTTATACTTTTTTATACCCATAATTTGTCCTTATTAAGCCAGCTTAATATCAAAGCCTTCTTTTAACGTTACTACTGCTTTCTTACGATCAACGGTTTTACCCAAACGAGTTCTTACTCTCTTCATCTTACCTTTAACGATCTCAGTAGCGACCTTATCTACCTTAACCTTATATATCTTTTCAACCGCACGCTTAATCTCTACTTTATTAGCGGTAATATCAACCAAAAAAGTATACTGTCTATACGGCAAAACTCTGCTTGATTTCTCAGTTATAAGCGCACTTTTTAAAACTGAATAAATACTCTTGTTCATGAAAGACCCTTAGTTATTCGCGCTTGAATATTTTCCAACGCGTCTTTGGTTACTATAAGTTTTTTACAATCCAGCACCGTATAAGTTGTTAAGCTCTGCGCTATCTCCATATCAACTTTTTTAATATTACGCGAAGACAGTTTAACATTATCTTCACACTGCAAAACAACAAACCGTACACGCTGACCGTCAAGTTTTAAAGTTTTTAATATCGCCGCAAAATCTTTTGTCTTAGGGGAATCGAATTCTATTTTATCAAGCACGATTATCTCATCGTCGTTAAGCTTTGCGTTAAGCGCGCTTTTGAAAGCTTTTAGTTTCATTTTTTTCGGAAGATCTTTATGAAAAGAATGCGGCACCGGACCAAAAAGTGTTGCGCCATGACGCCATAACGGAGATCTGCTGGATCCGACACGCGCACGGCCTGTACCTTTTTGACGCCAAGGCTTTTTACCGCCGCCACTGACTAACCCGCGCGTTTTCGTCATCGCAAGTCCTTTACGCTGATTAGCTCTATAGGCAACAACCGCCTGATGCATTATTGACCCGTTAACTTCACCGTCAAAAACTTTAGGATCCAATCCTATTTTTTCAACTTCCTTGCCTTTAGTATTAATTACAGATATTTCTTTCATGACATTTTCTTGATTTTTACAACACATCCGTTGTGTCCGGGTATACTGCCCTTAATTATTATCACATTATTTTCCGTATCAACAGTTAAAACCTGTAGTTTCTTTGCAATACGGTATACATTACCCATATGACCGGGCATATGTAACCCTTTCATAATCTTTGACGGATCAGCACACTGACCTGCGGCACCTATACGTCTATGCGTAGTAGATCCATGTCCACCCGGCTGACCGGCCCATCCGTGACGTTTCATACCACCGGCAAAGCCGCGGCCTTTAGTCTTAGCCCGAACATCAACAATATCACCTTCTTTGAACAGTTCAACACCGATATATCTCAAATCATCTTTAACTGCGGTCTGTTCCTGTGCATTTACTTCTACTGCTTCCTGTCCTTCTGCAGATACTTTATCTGCCTGTTCGGAAACCTTGTCATTTTTAATATCAGCCGTAGTTTTATTTAAGAACGAAAAATCTGTAGCATCATCAATTTCAACTTCTCTTATAACTTTATACGGGCTAACACCTAATTTATCAAAATATCCTTTTTGTGGTTTTGCCACCTTCGACACACGCGCGTCCATAACCTTAAAACAACCGATACGCGCACGGATCTTGCTCGGATATTCTACTTTCTCTAATATACATGCAGGCTCGATTTCAATAACAGTAACACCGTGAATATCTCCGTTATCATCGAATACCTGTGTCATACCAATTTTTTTGCCCAATATTTCTCTTATCATTTTTCGTATACCTTAAATTTTATCTATTTTATACTTCTTGAGTTATAACAACATTAACACCGGCCGGTAAATTCAATTTCTTTAGAGCATCTATCGTTTTCGAAGTAGGATTAGCAAGATCTAAAATACGCTTATGGACAGCCGACATGAACTGCTCACGTGCTTTTTTATTAACATGCGTCGCCCGGTTAACCGTATATATCCGTTTCTTGGTAGGTAACGGAATGGGTCCATTAACCGTCGCGCCTGTTCTGACCGCAACTTCCACAATCTCCTGAGTAGACTGATCCAAAACTCTGTGATCAAACGCTTTCAATTTTATTCTTATCTTTAACATAATTCTCTCATAAAAGCATCACACCCGCCCGAAGGCAGGTGTGACAATTTTTTATTTTTTATTCAACGATCTCAGTTACAACACCAGCCCCAACTGTCCTGCCGCCTTCGCGTATCGCAAAACGTAATTCTTTTTCAATCGCAACCGGCTGGATAAGCTCAACATCCATTTTAACATTATCACCCGGCATAACCATCTCAACCCCTTCAGGAAGCTTACAAGTTCCAGTAACATCCGTTGTTCTGAAATAGAACTGAGGACGATATCCGCCAAAAAACGGAGTATGCCTTCCGCCTTCTTCTTTCTTTAACGCATAAACCTGCACTTTAAATTTCTTATGAGGTTTAATTGACCCCATCTTAGCACATACCATACCTCTTTCAACATCTTTCTTTTCTATACCACGCAAAAGCAATCCGACATTATCACCGGCCTGCCCTTCATCTAATAATTTACGGAACATTTCAACACCGGTAACAACACTTTTCTGAGTTGCCTCGTGTATACCAATAATCTCAATTTCCTCACCTGTCTTAACAACACCTCGCTCAATTCTTCCTGTCACAACTGTACCGCGACCGGAAATTGAGAATACATCTTCAACCGCCATTAAAAACGGTTTATCAATATCACGTTTCGGTGCAGTAATATAATCGTCTACAGCTTGCATAAGCTTGAATATTGAATCACAATCCGGATTACCGTCAACAGTTCCTGCATTAGCAGCTTCCAACGCCTTCAAAGCGGAACCTCTTACTATCGGTATATCTTTACCAGGAAATTCATATTTTGTTAATAGATCACGAACTTCTTCTTCTACCAAATCAACAAGTTCAGGATCATCCATCTGATCAACTTTATTAATAAACACAACAATAGCAGGAACGTTGACCTGGTGAGCTAAAAGAATGTGTTCGCGTGTCTGAGGCATAGGCCCGTCAGTTGCCGCTACAACCAATATCGCACCGTCCATTTGCGCAGCACCTGTAATCATATTCTTGACATAATCCGCGTGACCTGGACAATCAATATGCGCATAGTGCCTTGTCTCAGTTTGATACTCAACGTGCGATATATTTATAGTAACACCTCTCTCTCTTTCTTCAGGTGCTTTATCAATATCTTCAAATTTTAACGGATCAGCAAAACCTTTAGAAGCTAATACCTGCGTAATAGCCGCTGTCAAAGTGGTCTTACCATGATCTACGTGTCCTATAGTTCCAATGTTGAGATGGGGCTTATTTCTGACAAACTTTTCTTTTCCCATAAAATACCTCCTGTTTAAAACCCTTTTTTAATTAATTTGTTATATTTATCAATACAACCCTAATACTTTAGATACTAAATTATCAGGTACTTTCTCATAATACGAAGGCTCTATTGTATACGAAGCACGTCCTTGTGTCAAGTTTCTTAATACATCCGCATAACTAAAGACCTCAGCCAACGGCACTTCCGCCTTGATAATCCTAAGGTTTTTCTGTTCCGTGACAGATAAAATTTTTGTTCTTTTTGAGTTTAAATCTCCTATCACCTGACTTAAATACTCTGTAGGAACAATTACTTCAAGTAACATTATCGGTTCAAGCAATGTCGGATTGCCTCTCCTGAGTCCATCTTTAACAGCCATCTCGGCCGCGACTTTAAAACTTAACTCAGAAGAATCCGTATCCTGATATGAACCATCTATCAAAGTAGCTTTTATATCCACAACGGGATATCCGCCAAGCACACCGCTTTCCAAAGCTTCCAATACACCTTCTTTCACCGAAGGTATAAACTCTTTAGGTATAACTCCGCCTTTGATCTTATTATCAAAGACTATGCCTGTACCTTTATCCTGCGGTTCCATTATAAGTACAACATGACCATATTGCCCGTTACCGCCAGTCTGCTGAATAAACTTCCCGCTGGATTCCAACTGTCTGGTTATAGTTTCTTTGTACGCCACCTGCGGTTTGCCTATTTTAGCCGCAACATTAAAATCACGTAATAACCTATCCACCATAACTTCAAGATGCAGTTGTCCCATCCCCGAGATCACATTCTGTCCGGTCTCTTTGTTATACATAACTTTAAACGATGGATCCTCATCACCGAGCTTATTCAAACCGTCAAAGAGCTTTTCCTGATCAGCTGTCGTTCTCGGCTCAATAGCGACCGAGACTACCGGCTCAGGAAATTTTATTTCTTCTAATACCATCTGCGCACTCATATCGCATAATGTATCACCGGTCATCGTGTCTTTTAATCCGACAAAACAAACGATATCACCTGCTTTGGTCTCATTAACAGATTCCTGCTTATTAGCATGCATCCGTAATATCTTCATAACACGTTCTTTTTTACCTTTAGAAACGTTGAATACCTGCTGACCGACAGTCACACGTCCGGAATAAATACGAGTATAAAACAATTTACCAACAAACGCGTCAGTGAACACCTTAAAGCATAGTCCGCAAAAAGGTGCCGATACAGACACATCTCTTGATTCTGTCTTTTCGCTGCCGGGTTTAAGCCCGCTTATACTGCCTATATCATCCGGCGACGGCAAATAATCACACACAGCGTCCAGCAATGTTTGTATTCCCTTTTTCTTCAAAGAAGATCCGCAAAATACAGGCACAAATTTATTTAAAAGAACAAATTTACGTATATTACTTTCTATATCTTCTATAGATATCTTTTCGTTATCAATAACTTTCGACATAAACTCATCATCAAGTTCAGCAAGTCTTTCTATTAACGCATCATGCGCCCGGTCCGCCGCATCTTTATAATCATCCGGTATTTCTTTTAAAGAGATCTCAGCCCCTTCAGGCCCGTTATACTCAATAAGTTTAGCGTTAATAACATCAATCACACCGCCGAAACAATCATCTTTAAAATACGGGATATTAACAGCCGCGATAGGCATATGAAGCTTCGCTTTCATGTCTTCTATTACGCCATAGAAATCAGCACCCTGTCTGTCCATTTTATTTATGAACGCTATTTTAGGTACATGGTACTTATCCGCCTGACGCCAAACCGTTTCACTCTGCGGCTCAACACCCCCGACAGCACAAAAAATAACAACCGCGCCGTCAAGGACTTTAAGAGATCTCTCAACTTCGACAGTGAAATCTATATGTCCCGGCGTATCAATTATGTTTATCTGATAATCACGCCAAGTACAATAAGTCGCGGCACTGGTAATTGTTATACCACGTTCTTTTTCCTGGTACATCCAATCAGTAATTGTTGTACCATCATCAACCTCACCAATCTTATAAGTCTTTCCAGTATAAAAAAGAACACGCTCGGTTGTCGTTGTTTTACCGGCATCAATATGAGCGACAAATCCTATATTACGTATATTCGCTAATTCGTTTTTTTCTTTTTTAGCCATCGCAACAGGCACAAAGCTCCTCTACCACTTAAAATGAGCAAAAGCACGATTAGCTTCAGCCATTTTATGTGTATCTTCTTTTTTCTTTATAATCGCACCTTCGTTCTTAAACGCCGCGATTATCTCGTCCGCCAACCTCTCGCTCATAGGTTTACCTTTTTTATTACGCGCAAAATCCCTGATCCACCGCAAGACTATATTAATGCCGCGTTCCTTGGTAACTTCCATCGGAACCTGATAAGTGGCACCACCCACACGACGCGGACGTACTTCAATTCTGGGCCTGGCATTATCCAAAGCAGTGAAAAAAGATTTAGCAGGGTCTTGCCCCAATTTTTTTTCAATAACATCAAACGCGTCATATATAATCTTCTGTGCGACAGTTTTCTTACCATCACGCATAATGATATTCATAAATCTGCCTATAACCGTCGACTGATATTTAGAATCAGGCGATAATTCTCGTTTAGGTGCTTTTCTTCTTCTCATTACTTTCTACTCCTTTTCACTCTATGTTTTTTTCGGCCGTTTAGCGCCGTACTTAGATCTCGACCTCTTACGGTTCTGAACACCCTGACAATCAAGCGTTCCTCTCACAATATGATAACGCACACCGGGTAAATCCTTAACCCTGCCGCCACGCACCAAAACAATCGAGTGTTCCTGTAAGTTATGTCCTTCTCCGGGTATATAAGCCGAGACTTCCTCTCTGTTAGTCAACCTGACCCTTGCTATCTTCCGTAACGCCGAGTTAGGTTTCTTAGGAGTCATAGTCCTTACCTGAACACATACCCCCCGTTTCTGCGGACACTGACGTAACGCCGGCGACTTACTCTTATCTTTCTTAAGCAACCGTCCTTTTCTAATCAACTGTGCTATTGTTGGCATTTTTCCACCTCAACCTCTTGATATTTTTTTAATCCCGTACCTGAAGGCACAAGATGTCCTACTATAACATTTTCTTTTAACCCTTTCAAGTTATCTATTTTACCCGCAGTCGCGGCATCAGCAAGTACACGCGTAGTCTCCTGGAAACTCGCAGACGAGATAAAACTCTTTGTACTCAAACTTGCTTTAGTAATACCCAACAATAAAGGAGATGCCGTTGCCGGACGTCCGCCTTTCTTGATGATCTTTTCATTCTCTTTACGGAAATCCCATTTATCTACCGCCTCGCCCTGCAAGAAAGTCGTCTCACCCGGATCGACTATCTTGATCTTACGCAACATCTCACGAATAATGATCTCAATATGCTTATCGTTAATACGCACACCCTGCAGCCTATAAACTTCCTGTATCTCATTAACCAGATATTCCTGCAGAACTTTATCACCGCATACCCGCAGTATATCCTGTAAAACTGTCGGGCCTTCTGTCAACTGCTGACCGGCAAGAACCTGGTCACCACGATAAACAACCGGATGGCTGCCGGTCGGTATAACATATTCACGTACCATACCTGTCGAGCTTCTAACAATAATCTTCCGTTCGCCTTTAACTTCACCAAACTCTATAAACCCGTCAATCTCACTTATTATCGCCGGACTTCTGGGCCTACGGGCCTCAAACAACTCTGCAACTCGCGGTAACCCGCCCGTAATATCTCGAGTCTTAGCAACTAACCGGGGTGTTTTAGCAATAACATCACCCGCTTCAACTATGTCATCTTCACCTACCATTATATGCGCGCCTGTCGGTAACGAATAGATACCCAGCACCTCATCCGTATCAACACCCAAAACAACCAATTGCGGGTGATAATCTCCTTTAAACTCAGAAACTACCCGTTCTTTAACCCGTAGTAGCATTCATTTCTTCTTGGATAGTTATTTTATCAATAAGATCCTCATATCTCGCACGGCCCCTGACATCAGTCAAGATCGGTGACGAGTAAGGATCCCATCTGACAACAACTTTCTCTTTATCAACTTTAGAACCTTCGGCAAAAAGTATAGTCGCGCCCTGCGGAACAGGGTTACGCTGTACTTCTATACCTTTATCGCTATTTATACTTATCATACCGTTACGGTTCAATACGACAAATTTACCACCCTTCTCTACAATTTTAAGGTTATGATAATTAACCACACCTTCCTCTCTGGTCTTAATGAAAGAGCGCTCCGCAACACGTGACGCGGTACCACCGATATGGAACGTTCTCATTGTAAGCTGCGTACCGGGCTCACCAATAGATTGCGCGGCTATAACACCCACCGCTTCACCAAGCTCGACCAGCCTGCCTGACGCTAAATTCTTACCATAACATTTAACGCAAATTCCGCGTTCAGCCTCACAAGTCAATACACTCCTTATACGGATCTTCTCTAAGCCGAAGCGTTCGATCTTTTCAGCCTGAAGGTCATCTATCATATCGCCTGCCTTAACAATGATCTCGTCACTAACAATATCAACAATATTATCAAGCGCAACACGCCCAACAATACGTTCTTTAAGCGGTACGACCACCTCATCTCCCTCAACGATCTCAGAAACCGTAATACCCTTGACTGTACAGCAGTCATCTTCCAATACTATAACTTCCTGCGCAACGTCAACCAAACGGCGAGTCAAATAACCCGCATCGGCAGTTTTAA